>JARLJJ010000209.1 GCA_031291275.1 Formivibrio sp. | reverse complement strand
GACCATGTCCTGGTTGATCGCGACGCGAAACACGCGCTTTCCGCCCAGTTCATCCGCCCAGACTCCGCCGCGCGCAGCCAGCAAAGCGATCAGGCCGGCAACGTCTTGCACCTCACCCGGCAACGCCACACATTCCTCGGCACAAGAAAAAGCATCTCGCAGACGGGCGAAATACAGAATCCGGATCGTGTTCATTTTTTGCATGATAAACGCTCAGACAAGATTGGCGAGCGGAAGATAACTCACCCACTCACCCGGAGCCACCGTACGGCCCGGAGCCAATTCTACCAAGCCATCGGACCAAACCAGCGAGGTCAGGACGCCGGACCCCTGATGCGGGAACAATTCAACCTGCCCGTCATGGGTCAAGCGCGCACGCAAAAAGTTGTGCCGCTTGTCCGCTTTGCGCCATTCAAATGCCGCGGATAGCTTCAAACGCAGCGGATCGGTGTGGACCAGCCCCATCCGGCCAAGCAAGAACGGTCGCGCCAGCATCAAGAAGGTCACGAACGCCGAAACCGGGTTGCCCGGCAGCCCGATAAAATCGGCCGAGCCGATCCGCCCCAGCGCAAACGGCTTGCCCGGCTTGATATTGACTTGCCACAAATCGAGTTCACCCAATTGCTGCAAGGCCATTTTGACGTGATCTTCCTCGCCAACCGACACCCCGCCCGAGGTCATCACCACGTCGTGATCTGCGGCGGCCCTGGCCAACGTCGATACGGTTGCACCGAGATTATCCGGCACGATGCCGAAATCCGTTACCGAACAGCCCATCTTTTGCAGCAGGCCAAGCAAGGCATAACGATTGGAGTTGTAGATCTTGCCAGGCAGCAAAGGCTGACCCGGCTCGGTCAGCTCATTGCCGGTAGAAAGCAGCGCCACTTTCAGCGGGACGAGCACCTGGACTTGCGCGACACCGATCGAAGCCAGCAGACCGAGCGACTGCGGCGCGAGGCGCGCCCCGGCGGCCAGCACCACGCGCCCGGTGCTGATGTCCTCGCCACGACGACGGATATTCATGCCGGTCTTGAGCGGCGCGTCCACGCGGACTTTTCCGTTCTCCGCGACGCACACTTCCTGCATCGCCACCACGTTGGCGCCATCCGGAATCGGCGCACCGGTAAAGATACGCGCAGCCTCGCCCGGCGCCAGCGCAGCGCCAACTTCGCCCGCCGCAATCCGGCCATTGAGTGCAAAGCTTTCCAGCACTTGCGAAAAATCCGCCACATTCAGTGCATAGCCATCCATCGCGCTATTGTCAAAACCCGGCACGTCGATCGGGGCGATCACCGCTTCGGCCAGCACCCGGCCCAAGGCCTGTGCCAGGGGCAAGGTTTCCGAAGCAGTCACAGGGCGGGCCACCGCCCTCAATCGCACCAGAGCAGAATCAAGATCCAGCATCATTTTTCCAGATAATCCAAGATATAAGCGGCGATTGCCGCAGGTTGGTCGAGATCTAGACAGGGCACCGACAAATCAAGCCTGGCAGTACTCGCCACCGCCACGATATGCGGATCAACCTGCGCCAGCGAAGGTTTACCGGTTTCGGCGCGCCAGACTTCCAGCTTGGGGATCGCTTCGCGTTTGAAGCCTTCCACCAACGTCAGATCAGCGGGCGCCAGCCTCGCCAGTTGCTCGGCCAGCGTGGGTTCAGGCGCGCCATGCAATTCGTGCACGATGGCGAAACGGTAAGGCGACGCCACCAGCACTTCTGCCGCGCCGGCAGCGCGAAACCGGGCACTGTCCTTGGCTGGCGGTTCCAGCTCCAGATCGTGGTGCGAATGCTTGATGACATTGACCGTGCGACCCAACCGGGCGAATTCCGGCAACAGCCGCTCGATCAGCGTGGTCTTGCCACTACCGGAATAACCAACGATGCCAAAAACCTTGCCCATTTGCCCAAACCCGACTGAGGAATGCCCCATTGTACGCATTGGCTCGCGCCCGACAAACCTGTCCGGATCAAGCAAAATGGGATCAGCCCAGCAAGCCTTCTTCCTTCATGGCCCGTTGCACCGCCGGACGCGCCTCGACGCGAGCCAAATAAGCCGTCAATTTGGGCCAGCCTTCCAGTGAACGCTCCAGATAGTTGGACCAACGCAAACAGGTAAACACATAGGCATCTGCAACGCAGAAATCACCCAGCAAATAATCCCTGTCGCCCAGTTGCGCCACCAGCCAGTCGATGCGCCCCGCCAGTTTCGCCCAAGCAGCATCCTTGACTTCGGGCGAGTTGGCGGCATTCCACAACGGACCGAATCCTTTGTGAATCTCGGTGGCAATGAAGTTCAGCCACTCCTGCAGATGATAGCGTGCCAATGTGCCATTGGCCGGCGCCAAGCATTTTCCCGGCACCTGGTCGGCAAGGTACTGCACGATCGCGACACCCTCAGTCAGCACATCGCCGTCATCAAGTTGCAGCGCAGGCACGTAGCCCTTGGGATTGATCGAAGCAAACGCTACGCCAGATTCAGTGCGGTGCGGCGTTTCATGCAGGTTCACCTTTTCGAGCTCAAAAGGAAGACCAGATTCGATCAGCACGATATGCGGCGAAAGCGAACAGGCGGCGGGGGAGTAATAAAGCTTCATCGTTTTCTCCAGTGTTATGGTTATGTGCGTGGGACAAGAAGGATGGGCATGAGGTGCCCGCCTTCAAGCCAGGCCAAGTGTCGGTGAACGGGAAATCGCCACCAGCACCACATAGGCCACCGAAGCCAGCGCCGCGATAAACGCGGGCACGTTCAACGGCGCTTGCCGGCGCAAAGCCAGCATCCCAAATCCAATATACGCCAATAAACCGAAAACTTTGGCCGTGAGCCAGGGCGCGACAAACGGATACTGGTGGCTCGTGACAGCCAGCCAGACAGCGGCGCAGAGCAGCAGCGTATCGTTCAGGTGCGGCAGGATTTTCAGCAGTCGCCAGCGACGCCAGTCGATACCTGAAAACTGCATGATGCCGCGCAAGGTAAACAGCGTAATAGAAAAACCGACAAACCCGACATGGGCGTGCTTGATCATCAGATAATCCATCGTGTCTCTCCGTTTATTTTGGCAAGCAGCGCGTGCCAACCAGTGCCACCAGCAACAATGCAATCCCGATACCCACAAAGGTCGGCACCAAGCCAAAGTTATCCCCGGTACGCCCAATCGCTATTGCACCCAATGGGCCAGGCAAAATCGTGATAAAACGCATCGAGGTGACCATGCGCCCGAGCAGGGCATCCGGCGTAACGGTCTGGCGCAAGGTCAGATAGTTGATCACATAAATCGCCGCACCACAGTCGAAAAACATCAGCGCCAAGCCACTCCAGACCGCCACGCCAGCCATTGTGGCATTCGGCAGGGTAAAAGCCAGGATGCCACAGGCAGCCAGCACCACGCCAGAGAGTAGCGCGTTACGGATCCCAAGGCGCCTTGCCAGCGCATGCGCCAATGGCGCACCGGCCAACCCACCCAACGCCGCCAGCGTATTGATCAAGGCAATACCGCCGGGAGCCAGTAATAAATTGTGCGCAGCGTGCAGTACGTACAAGGCTTTGAAGCTATCGGCCAACATGATCCAGACCGCAACGACCGTCACCAAACCACGCAACATGGGGGACCGCCAGACGAATACCAAGCCCTCGCGCATCTGCTGCCAAAACGGCACAACTGAAGGTTTTGGCGCGGGTTCACGGAAAGCGATACGGCTGACAAAAAAGGCCGAGCCGGCGAACCCCAGTACATTGATCAACACGGCAAACGGTGCCCCCAGCAGGGAAACCAGCACGGCGGCCAAGGCCGGACCCACCACCATGGCAATCGACGATCCTGCAGCCAGTTTGCTGTTGGCACTGACCAACTGATCCCGGCCGACCAGTTGGGTGATAAATACCTGCACCGCCGAACCGCCAATCGCTTCCGTCGTCGACACCATAAAACCAACCAGGTACAGGATCGGCATCGACAAAAAACCGAACCAGGCCCCGAGCGGCACCAGTGCCAGCGCACAAGCAGAAGAGACATCGAACGCCGCGGCCAGCTTTTTCTTGCTGCTACGATCGATCCATACACCGGCCGGCAATCCCACCGTCACAAACGGCAACAACTGACAGGCTGCCAGAATCCCCATTTGACTGGCCCCGGCACCCAACAATTGAATCGCCGTCAGCGGAAGCGCCATCTGCGAAACGGCGGTGCCCAGAAAAATCAGCGTGGTGGCATAAAACAGCTTGCGAAAATCGTTGCCACGCCAAAGCGAGCTCGAAGGAAAAATACGTAATAAACGACGGGAGACAAACCGGGGCAAAAACATGAAAACCATTCTCGGGACACGTGAATTTCAGGCTCACGCAAGCAGAAGAGTCTGTGCCGGCGAATCTCAACGGTCAATTGCGGCAAACAGCGACCATCCAGGAAACAAACTTTATCCCAAACTGACAATCCACCAGCCACCTATACCGATTCCAATTAAATCCTCTGCCCATACATCCTCACCCGGCGAATCAAGCGATGCTATTGCATCTTCATGCAAGCTTGGGTTGTAAGGTGGTAAAGTTATCCCTGCACCGAAAACGGAAATTTCCCCGGCGAACCGGTGTCGAATTACAATTGTTACTTATTTAACATGTATTTGATGCCTCCCGACGAGGGCAAACCCCATGCAAGCGGAACGCCAAAACCTGATCCGTGCCCTGTTCGATGAATACATCGAGATGTACGCATCGCGCGACGATCGACTGACGGCACGTTTTAGTGAAAATTTCAGTGGTTACACTGGGGGTGGCAATTTCCTTGTCAAAAACAAGGATGAGTGGGTAAAAATCACCCGGCAGGATTTCTCGCAAGTCCCTGGTCGAATCCATATCGAGATGCTGGATATTGCGATGCAGGATCTCAGCGAAGAGATCGTCGTCGTCACCTCGTTTTTCCGAATTCATCTGCCGATTCCCGATCATGTCCTCGCGCGGGAAACAGCACGCTTGGTGCTGATTTTTCAGCTTGAAGACGCGGGCTGGATGATTGTCCATAGCGGTATCTCCATTCCCTACCACATGGTCCAGGATGGCGAGGTTTACCCGATCCAGGGTTTGCATGAGCGCAACCGCGAACTTGAATCGCTGGTTGTAGATCGCACTCGGGAATTGGAAAACGCAAATAAAAAACTGGAGGTTCTGAGCTACACCGATGCACTGACCGGTATCGCCAACCGGCGCAGCTTCGACCGCACGCTCAAGCAAGAATGGCAACGGGGACAGCGCACGGGCACGCCTTTGGCCCTGATCATGATCGACGTCGATCTCTTCAAGCATTTCAACGACCAATATGGTCATCTGGCTGGAGATAACTGCCTGCAGACACTCGCGCAAATTTTGGCACAATCGGGACGGCGTGCCGGTGAGCTCGTCGCACGCTACGGCGGCGAGGAATTTGTCTTGTTGCTACCCAATACCAGCGGTCATGCCGCGCTGGAAACCGCCCGCCACATCCAGCATGAAATCTGGACACTGGCACTACCGCACGAGGACACACCCCTGGGTATCGTCACCGTCAGTCTCGGCGTATCCAGTCTGGTGCCGCCCAGGCAACACCTTCCTGAATACCTGGTTCGGCAAGCCGACTCAGCGCTCTATCGCGCCAAACAATCGGGCCGCAACAACCTGCAATCGGCAACAGAAAGCCTGGCATGGCGCTGGTCGGTACTCCGTTGAGCGACAGTTAAAACCTGGCTCAGCCCCCTGTGCGGGCCATGAAGCGGATCAGTTTGGCAGGATTCTCGACGAACTCGTGACGCTCGGGCTTGATGGCAATCGCGGCATGGATCGCACTTTGCAACTCCTCCGGGCTGGCACCACGGCGCAGCAAGTCACGAAATTCCATCTTGTCTTCCTGTCCCAGGCATAAGTACAACGCACCTTCCACCGTCAGACGCACGCGATTGCAGGTCGCGCAGAAATGTTGCGACATCGGCGTGATAAAACCGATGTGCGTGCGGCCATCTGCCGTCTTCCAGTAACGAGCAGGCCCGCCACCCAACTCGTCGGCACTCGGCACCAGCCCGAACTTGTCGGCAAGATCAAGGCGCAATTTTTCCAATCCGGTTCCACAGGATGTACGTCCGGTATCGCCCATCGGCATCGGTTCAATCAGTCGCAAGGTCAGTTCATTTTCGATGGCATAGGTAAACAGCGCCTCGATCTCGGCCGGCGCAGTATCCGGCAAGGCAACGGCGTTGAGCTTGATGCGTTTGAACCCGGCCAACTGTGCAGCAGCGATCCCGGCGAGTACCTGCGGCAACACATCGCGCCCGACGATACGGGCGAATTTCTCGCGATCGAGTGTATCCAGACTGATATTCAGGCGCTGCAAACCCGCTGCTTTCAGATCGGCAGCCTGTGCGGCAAGCAAGGTGGCATTGGTCGAGAGCGAGATGTCCTCGACACCCGGCAGCACGGCCAGGTTGCCGACCAGTTCTGCCAGATGCTTGCGCGTGAGCGGCTCGCCGCCGGTCAGGCGAATCCGGCGCGTGCCGAGTGCGGAAAACGCGGTCATCAACCGGGTAATTTCGTCAAAACTTAACCAGTGGGAAGGCGATTCAAAGCCATCCACTCCCTTGGGAAGACAATAACTGCAGCGCAGATCGCAGCGATCAGTAACAGATACGCGCACGTAGTCGATGCGTCTGCCAAAAGGGTCGATCAGGCTGGGGTTCATCAATCCCTCGAATTACGTCTTCAGTTGTGAATAAGAGCCTATCCCGGTAGGCGAGCGAGCCAAAGCAGATTGCAGGAGGACGGAGCGCAGCAACCGGAGTGGACACACAGTCCATGAGGATTGCGAGCACCGCCCGATGCCGCGCAGCAAATCCCCGTGGGATTGCGAGATGCGCAAGCGCAGCCGCCTAACGAGATGGGCTTCAAGTACCGGGCATTTTGTCCTGCTCGGCCAGCTGCGGAAACCACTTCATCCACAGCCCCACCACGATCAGCGTGCCCACGCCGCCGGTCACCACCGACAATACCGGACCGAGTGCCGCAGCCACCACTCCTGACTCAAACTCGCCAAGTTGATTGGACGCGCCGATGAACAGCGAGTTCACTGCGCTGACCCGTCCGCGCATTTCATCCGGCGTTTCCAGTTGCACGAACGAGCCGCGAATCACCATGCTGATCATGTCGGATGCGCCCAGTGCCACCAGCGCAACGAACGACAAAGGCAGCGAGGTCGAGACACCGAAAACAATGGTCGACAGCCCAAAGACCGCCACTGCGCTGAACATGGTTTTCCCGACCCGGTTCCTGATCGGCCGATGTGTAAGCCACGCTCCCATCGCCAGAGCGCCCACGGCCGGCGCGGCGCGCAAGATTCCCAAGCCCCAGGGGCCGGTATGCAGGATGTCCTTGGCATAGATGGGCAACAGCGCGGTAGCGCCGCCGAGCAGCACCGCGAACAGATCGAGCGAGATCGCGCCCAGCACTGCCGGCTTGCTCCTGATGAAATGAATCCCGCCCAGCAAGGAAGCCCAGCCGGTGGCGCGCGGCAGAGGAGGAGCACCTTCCTGCGGGAGGAATTGCACGCGGCTCATCAGAAAACAGGCCACCAGATACAGCGCCGCCGTCATCGAGTAGACGGTGACGGTCCCTAGAACAAACATGAAGCCGCCCAATGCCGGTGCGGCAATGGTGGCAATCTGCACCGCCGAAGAAGACAAGGCAATCGCCGCCGGCAGCAATGACGAAGACACCACGCGCGGCAGCATGGCCTGCGTGGCCGGAAACTCGAAAGTCCTTGCGACCCCGACCAGAAACGACGCGCTGTAAATCATCAGCCGTGCATGGTCCGGCAACCAGACGCTGGCGACCAGCCCCAGCGCACACACGCCCTGCAGGAATTGGCTGACCGCCGCCACACGACGACGATCAAACCGGTCAGCGACCTCACCTGCCATCAGCGCAAACAAAACCCGCGGCAGAAACTGCACCAGGCCGACCATCCCGAGATCGAGCGCACTGCCCGTAATGCTGTACAAATGCCAGCCGATCGCCACGCACAGCATCTGGTAACCACTGATCGTGAACAACCGGGCGATCCAGAAAGAGGTAAAGCTGGGCAAACGCAACAACTGGGAAAGTTCATTATCCGAAGTCTTCATCTGCTAATCGCACAAGGCAAAACGTCGAGCTTGCACTGCCTTCTGTCAGGATGCAACTGCTTGCGATTCTCGCGCCAACCGTTTGAGCTCCGGAATGCACGACCCGCACGAGGTGCCGCACTTGAGCTTGTCCTGCACGGCAAGCAGATCGCAGCCCTTGGCGAACTCGGCCTTGATCGCCGATTCGGTCACGCCCAAGCAGTTGCACACGGTGCGATCCTTGCCCGGCGCACCACTGGGCGGCGTGGCATTGGGCAGGAACACCCATTGGCGCGGCCAAGTCCACTGCCCGCCCTGCTTCATCAGCGCCAGCAGCCAGTCTTGCGCGGCGGTTTCGCCAGCGAGTTTCAGCCCGATCAGGCGCTGGTCGTCCGACCACATCGCGACCTTGTCGACGCCGCGCCGCGAATCGCGGTAATGCAGCGTGTTCGGACCGGCCTCGAAATCCAGAATCTCGTCGATCTCGTCGAACCAGCCCTCCGGTGCACCATGGTCGGCGACGCGCAGCGCGATCATCGGATGCTCGCGCCCGATCAGCGAGAGGCTCGCCCAGCGGCAGCGCGCCAAGAGCGGGCGCAGCCGGTGCATCAGTTGTTCGACATTGCCCTCGCGCACGATCAGGCAGGTCCACGGCAGCTCGATCTTTTCGATACGCACCGCCGCATGCTTGAGTTCGGGCTGGAACGAAGATGAATCGACCGCGCCAATGGTCACTTCGTTCGCGCCGCCGGCCTGCATGAACTGGCCGTTCCAGTGCATCGGCAAGAACACGCTGCCCGATTGCAGCTCGTGCGACGCTTCGACCGCGACGATCAGCTGGCCGCGCTTGCTCTCCAGTTTCACCAGGTCGCCGTCCTTCAGGCTGCGCCGGCTCATGTCGTCCGCATGCATGCCCAAACGCGCTTCCGGCGTGTGCTCGAACAGTTGCGGCACGCGCCCGGTGCGGCTCATGCCGTGCCACTGGTCGCGCAGGCGGCCGGTCAAGAGGCGGAACGGATAGCGCGAACTCACGGCCTCGGCCACCGGCTGGTATTTGACGGCGTTGAACTGCGCCTTGCCCGATGCAGTCTGGTAGACATGATCGGTGTAGAGCCGCGCCGTTCCCTCGCTCGAGCCTGCCGGCAGAGGCCACTGCCGGGGGCTTTCTTCGAGCAGCGCGTAAGAGAGCCCAGTGATGTCGAGATCACGCCCGGCGGTGGTCGCGCGGTAGTCGTTGAACACGTCCTCGGGCGTGGCGAAATCGAACAGTGCTGCGGCTTGCGGTTGCAGCTTGGCCTGCAGTTTTTGCGCAAACTGCGTCGCAATCCACCAGTCGCCCATCGCCTCGCCCACCGCCGGCACGGCCGGATGAACGCGCGAGATGCGGCGCTCGGTATTGGTCACCGTGCCCTCCTTCTCGCCCCAAGTCGTCGCCGGCAGCACCACATCAGCAAACGCCATGGTGTCGGTGTCGCTGAACACTTCCTGCAGCACGACGAGCTCAGCGGTTTCCAGCGCGGCGCGCACGCTGCCGATGTCGGGCATCGAGTGCGCCGGATTGGTACAGGCGATCCACACCGCCTTGATTTCTCCGGCCTTGACCGCATCGAACAGCTCGACTGCGGTCTTGCCGCGCTGCACCGGCAGGTGGTTGGCATCGATGCCCCAGACTGCTGCCAGATCGGCGCGATGCGCGGTGTTTTCCAGATCGCGGTGGCTCGCGAGCATCGTCGCCATGCCGCCGACTTCACGCCCGCCCATCGCATTGGGCTGGCCGGTCAGCGAGAACGGCCCTGCGCCGGGGCGGCCGAGCTGGCCGGTGGCCAGATGCAAGTTGATCAGCGCGACGTTCTTGTCGGTGCCGTGGCTCGACTGGTTCAGCCCCATGCAGTACAGCGACAGCGCGCCCTTCGCATCGGCAAACCATTCCGCCGCCGTGACCAGATCGGCTTCGGGAATGCCGCAGATTTCAGCAGCCATTTTCGGCGTGTACTCGCGCACGAGTTTGCGCAGCTCGGAAAAGCCTTCGGTATGCTGCGCGATCAGTTCGTGATCGAGCCGGTCTTCCCAGATCAGGTAATGCAGCATGCCGTTGAACAGCGCCACATCGGTGCCGGGCTGGATCGCCAAATGCAGATCGGCCAGCGCGGCGGTATCGGTGCGACGCGGATCGATCACGATCCAGCGCGTCTCCGGGCGCGCGGCCTTGGCGGCTTCCAACCGGCGGAACAGCACCGGGTGCGCATAGGCCATGTTCGAACCGGCAAACAGCACGGTATCGGCAATTTCGAGGTCTTCATAGCTGCAGGGCGGGCCATCGACGCCAAAAGCTTTCTTGTAGCCGGTCACCGCGCTCGACATGCACAGGCGCGAATTGGTATCGATATTGGCCGTACCGATCAGGCCCTTGGCGAGCTTGTTGAAGACGTAGTAATCCTCGGTCAGCAGCTGGCCCGAGAGGTAGAACGCGACCGCATCCGGGCCGTGCTCGGCGATGATCTGTGCGAATTTGGCGGCGACATGATCGAGCGCCGCATCCCAGCTCACCGGCTGGCGTTTTTCTTCGCGGTTATGGCGCAGCAGCGGCTGGGTCAGACGCCCTTCCTGACTGGCCGTCAGCGGCAAGGTCATGCCCTTGGTGCACAGCCGGCCGAAGTTGGCCGGGTGCTGCGGGTCGCCCTGGATGCCGATGACTTTCTGGCCGTCGGTTTCGATCAGCACGCCGCAGCCGACGCCGCAGTAGCAGCAGGTGGAGCGGATGGTATGCGTTGTGGTCATCGTCTTCACCGTTGAATTGAAGCTTTTCTGTGAACAGAAAGGCTATATCTGTTTAGCGCCTGCGGCGCGTATTAAGAGCCGGTTCCGCCCGGCGGGCAGGAAGGGAGCTTTGTCTCGCCAAAGCCCCCTTCACCCCAAAGGCGACCCCGACCGCCAGCCCCTTCGGGGTTCCCTGCGCTTCTCGCCAAACGCGGCGGCTGCGGAACTCGGGCTACGCCCTCAGACAGTCCTCGCCGAATTCCCGCGCCCGGCTGCGATGCTCAGCTGGCTTCAGGGGATCAAAGTGGTACTAACAATCACCGCTACTCATTGAAGCGTTTTTAACAACACCCCAAACCTAAAGACCGCTGATTAGCACACCCCATTTCCCTGCAAGGTCGTGAGGAATGAAACACGTAGGGCGCAATAAGCGAAGCGCATTGCGCCGGATGGGGGTTCTTGCACACCGTCGAATGTTCGATGCGGCATGCAGTACCACCCCACCCCTGTGCCACGCCGAGCATCGCAGAAGATCGTGGGGTTTCGGCGAGGACTGTCTGAGCCCGCAGGGCGAGTTCCGCAGCCGCCGCGATCTTCGAGAAGCGCAAGGAAACCCGAAGGGCGTGGCAGCGGGGTCGCCTTGGGGGTGAAGGGGGGCTTGGCGAAGCAAGCTCCCCTTCCTGCCCGCCGGGCGGAACCGGCTCCTAAATGACTGCGCCGCAGGCGCATAAAAACACCGCCTCACAACTCCAGATAAACCTCGCCCCCCTCGACCTTCACCGCGTGCCGGTTCGCGCACCCCACATCTGGCGCGGCCGCCTCGCCGGTGGCGAGTCCGATCTGCCAGCCATGCAAGGGGCAGGCCACGGTCTCGCCGTAGACGATGCCCTGCGACAGCGGCCCGCCCTTGTGCGGGCATTTGTCGGTCAGCGCGAACACCTTGTCCTCGGCATTGCGGAAGATCGCGATATCGTTGCCGTTCTTGCACTTCACCACGCGGCTGCCCAGTTGCGGAATCTCTTCCAGCTTGCAGATCAGTTTGAATTCGCTCATCACACCACCTCCAGCATCTTGAATTCGTGCTTCTGTGCACCGTCGATGCGCGCCTGCCACGGATCGGGCAAGCCTTCGAGCGAGAACAGCAGCCGCTCGTACAGCGCTTTGCGGTTGGCTTCGTCGGCCACGACCTTGCCCTTCACGTATTCCAGCCCGACGCGGTGGATGTAGTGCACCGTGCGTTCCAGATAGAAACCTTCCTCGCGGTAAAGTTGCAGGAACGCGCCGCTGTATTCCTTCACTTCCTCGGCGGTTTTCACCTTGACGAAGAACTGCGCGACTTCGGTCTTGATGCCGCCGTTGCCGGCCACGTAGATTTCCCAGCCCGAATCGACGCCGATCACGCCGACGTCCTTGATGCCCGACTCAGCGCAGTTGCGCGGGCAACCGGATACGGCCAGTTTCACCTTGTGCGGCGACCACATGTTCGCGAGCATGGTTTCCAGATCGATGCCCATTTGCGTGCTGTTCTGCGTACCGAAGCGGCAGAATTCGCTGCCGACGCAGGTCTTCACCGTGCGGATCGACTTGCCGTAGGCATGGCCGGAATTCATTCCCAGTTCCTGCCAGACATGCACCAGGTCTTCCTTCTTCACACCGAGCAAGTCGATGCGCTGGCCGCCGGTGACCTTCATCATCGGGATCGCGTACTTGTCGGCCACGTCGGCGATGCGGCGCAGCTCGCTCGAATTGGTCACGCCGCCCTTCATCTGCGGGATCACCGAGAAGGTGCCGTCTTTCTGGATGTTGCCGTGCGCGCGTTCGTTGATGAAGCGGCTTTGCGGATCGTCCTTCGCTTCCTTCGGCCAGGTAGAGATCAGGTAGTAGTTCAGCGCCGGGCGGCAGGTTGCGCACCCGTTCGGCGTGCGCCATTCCAGCGCTTTCATCGTGTCCGGAATGCTGGTCAGGTGCTGTTCGCGAATCGCCTTGCGCACGACTTCGTGACCGTGGTCGGTGCAGCCGCAGATCGCCTTGTCTTTGGGCGCGGCCTGGAACGAGGTGCCGAGCGTATTGATCAGGATCTGTTCGACCAGCCCCTTGCACGAGCCGCACGAACCGGAGGCCTTGGTGCATTTCTTCACGTCGTCGACCGTGAACAGGCCCTTTTCCTTGATCGCCTTGACGATGGTGCCCTTGCTCACGCCGTTGCAACCGCAGACTTCGTCGCTGTCCAGCATCGCGGCGGCCTTGTTGTGGCCCTGATGCCCGGTATCGCCGACTTCCGACTCACCGAACATCAGCCGATCACGCAGCTCGTGGATCGCCTTGCCTTCGCGGATCAGCTTGAAGTACCACGCGCCGTCGGCGGTATCACCGTACAGGCAGGCACCGACCAGCTTGTCGCCCTGCACCACCAGGCGCTTGTACACACCGCCGAACGGGTCGGACAGGATGATGTCCTCGGTGTCGTCGCCGCCCATGAAATTGCCGGCCGAGAACAGATCGATGCCGGTGACTTTCAGCTTGGTCGACAGGATCGAGCCCTTGTAAGTCCCGATGCCGTAGCTCGCCAGATGGTTGGCCGCGACCTTGGCCATCTCGAACAGCGGCGCGACCAGGCCGTAGGCAATGCCACGGTGGTTCACGCATTCGCCGATCGCGTAAATCTTCGGATCGAATGTCTGCAGCGTGTCGTTGACCACGATGCCGCGGTTGCAATGCAGACCGGCCGATTCGGCCAGATCGTAGTTCGGGCGGATGCCGACGGCCATCACCACCAGATCGGCCGGAATCGCCTCGCCATCCTTGAACTTCACGCTCGCCACGCGGCCCGATTCTCCGGCGACGAGTTCGGCGGTCTGTTTCATCAGCAGGAACTTCAACCCGCGATCTTCCAGCGACTTTTGCAAGAGCTTGCCGGCAGTCTTGTCGAGCTGGCGCTCCAGCAGCCACTCGCCCAGATGCACGACGGTGACCTCCATGCCGCGCAACATCAGACCGTTGGCGGCTTCCAGCCCCAACAGGCCGCCGCCGATCACGACCGCGTGCTTGTGCACCTTGGCCGCTTCGATCATCTGTTCGGTATCGTAGATATCGCGATAGGTGATCACGCCCGGCAGGTCCTTGCCCGGCACCGGCAGGATGAACGGGTTGGAGCCGGTGGCGAGCAACAGGCGGTCATAAGGCGCTTCGGTGCCATCTTCGGCGATCACCTTGCGGCTCACGCGGTCGATCTTCACCACTTTCTTGTTCAGATGCAGCGTGATGTTATGTTCGGCGTACCAGTCCAGATCGTTCAGGATGATGTCCTGAACGGTCTGTTCGCCGGCCAACACCGGTGAAAGCAGGATACGGTTGTAGTTGGGATGCGGTTCGGCGCCGAAGACGGTCACGTCGTACATATCGGGTTGCAGCTTGTACAGCTCTTCGAGCGTACGCACGCCGGCCATGCCGTTGCCGATCAGAACAAGCTTGGGCTTTTTCATCGGTATCTCCTTGTTACTTTTAATCATTTCCAGCCGGTCTACAACCTGGCCCCAAAACAAAAGGCGTCCATGCTCGGTATCAATTGATACCAGCAGGGACGCCTTTGTCCATTATTCATCGTCATCCGACTAAGGATGATGCAATCTTTTTCCGACACCTCGTTGCACCGGATTGCTCTATCCAAAGCAAAGGCCGTGCCAAGGATGACAATCGTTATCACTTAGCAATGGCGCGACTTTCAAGCCTTTGGTCTCTCAAAAAGAAACAGCACACGCACCAGAGATGTGCCACAACAAGTGAAATGCACCTTAAGCGCTCCTTCTTGATTGAGTTCGTTGAGACATGCCAACCGGCAAATCAAAGAACATTCAACCCCAATCGCCATCTGTCATTATTTTTCAATCCCTCTTGTTTTTAAATTTTTCGACGCCTAGAATTTATTCGTCCAATACAAAATACAGGAGTCCAATACAATGGACAACAGGGAAAGCAAAGTTCCTGCTCTGCAGCGTGCGGTTGCCATTCTTGATTACATCGCAGAACGGGGCGCCTGCCAGGGAAGTGCATTGATTCCAGTTTTGAATGCCCCCAAGAGTTCGGTGTATCTGCTGCTTGAAGAGCTCAAGCAATTGCGCCTGCTGTCGCAAGGCACAGATGGCTTATACCGATTGGGCATCAAATTGATTGAGTTCGGAGAACAAGCATCAGGGCAATTGGATATGCGAGAAATAGCACGCCCTCACTTGTATGCATTGATGCAGGAAACAGGTTTGTTATGTCACTTGGGCGTGATTGATGGCGATGGGGCCTATTACATCCTAAAAATTGAGTCTCAAGGCACGATTCGGGTGCGGTCTTGGGAAGGGAAGCGGCTTTCTCTGTATCGCTCAGGATTGGGCAAATGCTTGCTGGCATGGGCAGATGCGGAAAAACAATCGTCACTGATAAGTGATCTGGAATTCATTCAAACCACGCCAATGACTATTGCTACGCCTGAAGCATTGAAAGTTGAATTGAATACGATCAAAACAAGGGGTTGGAGTTATGACAACCAGGAAGACTTGTTAGATGTACGTTGTATTGCATGCCCAATTTTTGACTCTTCCCACAAAATTGCAGCCGCTATTTCTGTCGTCGGAACTTCATTGCAAATATTCGATGAAAAATTAGCGGAAATATCAGAACAGGTAATGCGTACTGCGGCACAAATATCAAAAGAACTGGGTTACACCGGTTAAATAGTTCAATCGGCAATGAGGCAGGCCACCTTGTTGCCGATTTTTTTATCTCTTTAAAAAGAGAATACTAATCAGAAATACAACTATCTGACGTTTAATCAGATCAAGTATTCAAATTAAATTCCGAATTTATATTGCAGGAGGTGAATGATGGCACTACCAAAAATTAAACAAGTTCGCGCATATTACATGGGCGGTGCAACCGCAGTGAAAGGCAGCGGCGGTGCAGATTATCACGACCAAGGGGGTAAGCACTGGATCGATGATCATATCGCCACACCAATGAGCAAATACAAGGAATACGAACAATCCCGCCAATCTTTCGGTATTAACGTATTAGGCACATTAGTCGTCGAAGTGGAAGCAGACAATGGCGTTAAAGGATTTGCCGTATCCACCGGCGGTGAAATGGGTTGCTTTATTGTAGAAAAACATTTGAATCGCTTTATCGAAGGTAAATGTGTTTCCGATATCAAGCTTATTCAAGATCAAATGCTGAATGCCACCATGTATTACTCAGGCTCGGGTGGTTTGGTCATGAATACTATTTCCTGCGTAGACCTGGCGTTATGGGACCTATTCGGCAAAGTAGTAGGACTTCCTGTATTCAAATTGCTGGGTGGCGCAGTACGCGACGAAATCAAGTTCTATGCCACAGGTGCACGTCCCGATTTGGCGAAGGAATTGGGTTTTATTGGCGGCAAGATGCCAACACATTGGGGGCCACACGATGGCGATGCCGGTATTCGCAAGGATGCCGCCATGGTGGCCGAATACCGCGAAAAATGCGGTCCGGATTTCTGGTTGATGCTCGATTGCTGGATGAGCCAGGATGTGAACTACGCCACCAAGCTTGCCCATGCCTGCGCACCGTACAACCTGAAGTGGATCGAGGAATGCCTGCCACCGCAGCAATACGAAGGATATGCCGAACTCAAGCGTAATGTGCCGCCTGGCATGTTGGTCACGAGTGGCGAACATCATGGCACGCTGCAGTCTTTCCGTACGTTGGCCGACACCGGCATTGACATCATCCAGCCCGATGTCGGCTGGTGCGGCGGGCTCACCACGCTGCTGGAAATTGCTGCGATCGCCAAGTCGCGCGGCCAACTGGTGGTACCGCACGGGTCGTCCGTCTATTCCCACCATGCCGTGATCACCTTCACCAATACCCCATTCAGTGAATTCCTGATGACCAGCCCGGATTGCGCCTCGATGCGTCCGCAATTTGACCCCATCCTGTTGAACGAACCGGTGCCGGTACATGGTCGCATGCATAAATCGGTACTCGACAAGCCAGGCTTTGGCGTTGAGCTCAATCCGGAATGCAAATTGACGCGGCCTTACTCGCACTGATCCGGGAACTCGGCCCGTTTTTCACAGAAGAACGGGCTTCCCCGATATCTAGGCTTTGATGCTGGTATTTCGCTTGGTTAACAAGAATTAAGGAATCTAGTCATGTCTACGTTACTCGATCAAACTGTTAAAAAAATGCGTTGGCGCCTCATCCCCTTCATGTTGACGCTCTATGTGTTGGCATTCCTGGATCGCGCCAACATTGGATTTGCCAAGCAGGCTTATCAAATTGATACCGGATTAACCAATGAAGCATATGCCTTCGGTGCCGGAATCTTCTTTGTGGCCTACGCTTGCCTGGGTGTTCCGGCCAATTTGTTGATGAAGAAATTCGGCGCACGCATGTGGATTGGTTTGACCACGCTTTTGTGGGGACTGCTTTCTGCCAGCATGGCGTATGCCGATACGGATTGGAAGTTTCTCACCGTGCGTACTTTGCTGGGAGCTGCAGAAGCCGGATTTTTCCCGGGGATGATTTACCTGACTTCGCAATGGTTCCCACAGCGCCATCGCGCCAGTGTCATGGGATTGTTCTACATGGGCGCACCACTGGCGCTCACTCTGGGTTCGCCTTTATCCGGCGCATTACTTGAATTACACGGATTTGGTGGGCACCCAGGTTGGTACTGGATGTTCGTGATTGAAGGATCACTGGCAATTGCAGCCGGGGTCTGGACCTTCATGTATCTGGATGACAGCCCGCAACAAGCGCGCTTTCTGAATCAACCGGAAAAGGATGTCCTGCTCCAGCAACTGGCAAGTGAAGAAAGCACCAAAATCACTTCCCGAATCAGTGATGCGGTCCGAAATGGTCAGGTTTGGCATTTGGCTATTATCTACATGCTGATTCAGATCAGCGTGTATGGCCTGATCTTTTTCCTGCCAACACAAGTTGCTGCATTACTGGGCAAAAAAGTGGGTTTTGAAGTCTCTGTGGTCACCGGTATCCCCTGGATCTTTGCCATGATCGGCACCTATTACATTCCGCGTTATTCGGATCGTATTGGTGAACGGCGCAATATTGCTGCAATGACTTTATTAGTAGCAGGAATTGGTATCGGCGTTTCGGCACTGGCCAGTCCATTGGTGGCACTGATTGCACTGTGCTTTGCCGCAGCCGGTTTCATTGCGGTACAGCCGGTATTCTGGACCATGCCGACCAATCTGCTCTCAGGAGCAGCACTGGCCGCAGGCATTGGTTTCACCAATATGTTCGGGGCTTTCGGGGGGTTCCTCGCACCAATCATCCGGGTCAAGGCGGAAGCGATGTTCAACAACCAGATCGCGGGCTTACTGACCCTGGCTGCACTGACGGTCGTCGGTGCAGCAGCGATCATGGCACTCAAACGCGTACCAGCATCGCCCAAAGTGGCCCCTGTAGGCGATATCAAGCTCGCCAATAACTGACTTTAAATTGGGATAGAACCGAGGTTTTCCATGGAGGCATCACTCGCAGGGTGATTGCCAACATGGAAGGCCCGGTTCAAGGAAAAATCATGGCAAATCGCATTATTCTCAACGAAACATCGTATTTTGGCGCAGGCAGCATCAGCGTAATTGCTGACGAAGTCACAAGGCGCAATTACCACCATGCACTGCTGGTCACCGACAATAGCCTCTTGGGTATCGGGCCCGTCGAAAAAATAGAAGCCATTCTGCAAAAGGCCAAGATTCCCTACACCCTGTATGCCGATGTCAAACCCAACCCGACCATTTCCAATATCCAAAATGGCGTCACTGTTTGCAAGGCCAGTGGTGCCGACTTCCTCCTCGCCGTGGGTGGGGGCTCTGCCATGGATACCGCTAAGGGCATCGGCATGATCATGGCTAACCCGGAGTTTTTCGACGTACGTTCACTTGAAGGATTGTCGCCCACCAAGAAAGCCAGTATGCCGCTCATTGCAGTACCCACAACGGCAGGTACCGCTGCAGAAGTCACCATTAATTACGTTGTTACTGATGAAGAAAATCGACGTAAATTCGTTTGCGTGGATCCACATGACATTCCGACACTTGCCATCGTTGATTCAGAATTGATGTCATCCATGCCGAAGGGATTGGCAGCGGCGACTGGCATGGATGCCCTGACCCATGCCATTGAGGGTTATCTGACCCGCGCCGCATGGGAAATGACGGAATTGTTTTCCATCAAGGCGATCGAATTGATCGCCGCCAACTTGCGCGAATCCGTCATCGAAAATTCACCGATCGCTCGCCACAACATGGGCTTGGCGCAATATATTGCCGGCATGGGATTTTCCAATGTAGGTTTGGGATTGGTACATGGCATGGCGCATCCACTTGGCGCGTTCTACGATACCCCGCATGGCGTGGCGAATGCGCTTCTGCTGCCAAGAGTGATGGAGTTCAATGCCTGCGCCAGCGGTGAAAAATACCGCCACATCGCTCGATCCATGGGCGTCAGTGGAACGGAGTCCATGTCTCAAGAACAGTATCGCCAAGCAGCTTGTGCTGCTGTACGCCAGCTCGGACTGGATGTGGGCATTCCACAAAAGCTTTCCGACATCGGCGTCAAAGAAATTGATTTGCCCGCGCTGGCATCGGCTGCTTTCAAAGATGTTTGCACCCCAGGCAATCCGCGCGAGACATCAGAACTGGAAATACTCGCGCTATATCAACAAGCGTTTTAAGTAAAAGTCCGGGGGAAGCTACAGCGTAATAATTCGCCAGCCCCGGCGTTAATGGTGAGAAATACGCCTGCTGTATTTCCAAAACTGCAGGAAGTTAACACTGGTAACAACAGGGTGACATTCCATCTTGCCCTGACCAGATTCAACAGGTTTTTTGAACGCATATCGACCACTGACGGACACGACGATGAAACAGATTCCTCAAAACAAATTCAAAGAAGCCATCAAGGCGGGTCAGACCCAACTGGGTCTGTGGCTTTCTTGCGCCAACGCATATACCGCTGAAATTGCAGCGACCTCTGGCTATGACTGGCTATTGATTGATGGCGAACATGGGCCCAACGATATTCCAACCTTGCTAGCCCAACTTCAGGCTATAGCGCCTTATGACAGCCACCCGATCGTGCGCCCAGTGAACAAGGACCCATCTCTAATCAAGCAAGTCCTAGATATCGGCGCTCAAACGCTGCTCGTGCCAATGGTGGATACCGCCCAGGATGCACGCGACCTGGTATCTGCCATGCGTTATGCCCCCCGCGGCATCCGCGGTGTAGGCGCTTCCGTTGCACGGGCCGCACGCTGGGGACGCATTGAAAATTATGCCGAGACTGTAGAAGATCAGCTTTGCTTGCTGGTTCAGGTGGAATCACTGCGTGGGCTGCAGAATTTGGATGAAATCACGAAGGTAGAAGGAGTCGATGGCGTATTCATTGGCCCGGCCGATCTGTCCGCATCGATGGGACATATGGGCAACCCTGGACACCCCGAAGTGAAAGCCGCCATCGAAAAGGCCATCAAGCATATTCGCGCATCGGGCAAAGCGGCCGGATTCCTGGCTCCGGATCCGGCAGTAGCCAAACATTATCTTGCATGCGGTGCTAATTTCGTCGCCATCGCAGTTGACACCATGCTGTTTACCAAAGCCATGAGTGATGCTTTGGTAGAAGTCACAGGAGGCACATCAAGTTATCAGATAAAAGAATCATACTGAGTCGATTAGCCGAACTGAAGATGGCTTCAATCCCAAAGATCGAGGCCAACGCAGTCTCAGGTTGCCGATAAGGCGTGTACGTTACGTCCATGGCAGGCAAGGGGCATCTCCCCCCACACGGTCTCAAGCTTTGAGTTTGAAACTGGCAGCATATGTTACCGGATCTGAACCATCCCACACCACGCCATCAATCAAGGTGCTCTTGCGCATAGCGTCTTTCGGAACCGGAATATTCAGTGCGGTCGCGGCCTGACTGTAGAGGTCTGTCTTGTTGATCTGCTTGGCCACGCCCAGATAATCAGGATCTGACTTGAGCAAACCCCAGCGTTTATGCTGGGTCAGGAACCACATCCCATCGGAGAGATACGGAAAATTCACTGCGCCGTCGCTGAAGAATTGCATGTAGTTCGAATCCTGCCACTGCTTTCCCAGGCCATTTTCGTATTGCCCAAGAAAACGTCCGACAATCACGTTTTCCGATGCATTTACATAGGCTTTGCTCGCGATCAGCTTGGCCACTTTCTCGCGATTAGCGACGATGTCGATATATCGGCAGGCTTCGAGGATCGCCATGATCATGGCACGACAAGTGTTCGGGTATTTCTCGACGAAATTCTCGGTTGTACCCAACACCTTTTCCGGATGATCAGGCCAGATATCCTGGCTGGTTGCCGCAGTGAACCCCACGTTATCGGCAATGGCTCGAGCATTCCAGGGCTCGCCGGCGCAGAAACCCACCATCTGCCCGGCCTTCATCGCAGTCACCATTTGCGGCGGCGGCACCACGATGGATTCGATATCCCGCAACGGATCAATCCCGAAACTCGCCAGCCAGTAGTACAACCACATCGCGTGAGTGCCGGTTGGAAAAGTCTGGGCAAACGTTGGCCGACTGGAAGCCGCTTTGATTAAACCAGCCAGTGCGGGTCCATCCGCCACACCCTGATCCTGTAGAGAACGGGACAAGGAAATGCCTTGGCCATTGCGGCTCAGCGTCATCAGTACCGCCATGTCTTTTTGCGGTCCGCCCACGCCAAGATGCAAGCCATAAACCAGGCCATAAAGCACGTGCGCAGCATCCAACTCGCCACTGGCCAGCTTGTCGCGCACACTGGCCCAGGAGGGTTCTCGCGACAAGGTAAATTTGAGACCATACTTCCGATCGAAACCCATGGCCGCCGCCACCACCAGCGGCGCACAGTCGGTCAGCGGGATAAATCCCAGCTTCAAGTCGGTCTTTTCAGGCGCATCCGATCCACTCACCCATGCAGGCGCCTGAGCCACATTTGGCAACAGTCCCAGCAACCCACTCGTATCAACTGCCATGATTCATTACCTCGGTTAACACCACGCCCGGTCTCTTAGAGAGCAAAAAACCTGCCAGAGAACAGACAAGTCTTTGTGTATCACATGCCTATCGTCGCCATTATGCCATCAGTTATCCATCCTGCCGTACCTGTCCCAAACGGTACAGAACGCTGATTATTGTGCATAAATGGTGCACCAAACTCTCGCCGCACGTTGAAACACTAATGAGAATTAAACTCAAAACCAAGCAAAATCAGCATATTGCGATACATTCATCCATCTTGCGCTTTACTGGCACAGTTTCTGCTAATACTTGAGCGACGACATCGGGTATGGCTCAAAGGCGGGCCAGTACCAATCGGGGATTCGGTGAATAGCTGCCCTCGTGTTGTCGAGGATTTTGGTAGGTGTAGCAGCGAGCAACGGCGCTCTGATGATGGATTCAACCATCACAGGGCGCTTTTTATTTGTTTCGCACCAGCAACTTAACGACTTGGGGAATATCCGCCATGAAACAGAACCGCAAACTCCGGGTGCTTGATGGATTGAAGTTGGCCGCAATCGCAACCGGGATCGCCATGCAGGTGCTCTGCACGCCAGTACAAGCGGCAGGGAAAATCGAAAAGCCAGACCTGAAAATTGGCTTTATCAAACTGACCGATGCCGTTCCTCTCATCATTGCCTATGAAAAAGGTTATTTTGAAGATGAAGGCCTGTATGTCACCTTGGAATCCCAGGCCAACTGGAAAGTCCTGCTGGATCGCGTAATCAGCGGCGAACTGGATGGCGCACACATGCTGGCCGGTCAACCCTTGGGCGCCACCATCGGCATCGGCACCAAGGCAGATATCATCACGGCCTTCAGCATGGACCTCAATGGCAATGCCATTACCGTTTCCAATGATATCTGGAAACAAATGCTGCCCTTCATCCCCAAGGGTGCGGACGGCAAGCCGGTGCATCCGATCAAGGCAGAGGTGCTGAAAAAAGTTGTCGACAAATACAAGGCCGCGGGTAAGAAATTCCCGCTGGGTATGGTCTTCCCGCTCTCAACCCACAATTATGAATTACGCTACTGGCTAGCGTCCGGCGGCATCAATCCCGGTTTCTATGGCAAGAAAGATGTCACCGGCCAACTCAATGGCGACGTGCTGATCTCGGTCACGCCGCCACCGCAAATGCCATCCACCATGGAAGCAGGCACTATTTTCGGTTATAGCGTGGGTGAACCATGGAACCAGCAGGCCGTTTTCAAGGGCATCGGCGTCCCCGTCATCACTGATGAAGAAATCTGGAAAAACAAACCGGAGAAAGTATTCGGCGTCAGCAAAGCTTGGGCCGACAAGTATCCCAATACTCACAAGGCTGTCGTCAAGGCGCTGATCCGTGCCGGCATGTGGCTCGATGCCAGCAATGCTAATCGTGTTGAAGCGGTGAAACTGCTGTCGAAACCGAACTACGTGGGTGCCGACGAAAAGGTCATTGCCAACAGCATGACCGGCACCTTTGAGTTCGAGAGGGGCGACAAGCGGCCCATGCCCGACTTCAATATCTTCTTCCGCCATTTCGCCACGTATCCGTTCTATAGCGATGCCGTGTGGTATCTAACCCAAATGCGCCGCTGGGGCCAGATTCCCGAAGCCAAGCCGGATAGCTGGTATCAAGAAGTCGCCAAGAAGGTCTACCGTCCGGACATCTACATGGCTGCAGCCAAAGAACTGATTGCCGAAGGCAAGGTTAAAGCAGCTGACTTCCCCTCCAACAGCGACGGTTACCATGCGCCGACCAATGAATTTATTGATGGCGTAACGTTTGATGGCAAGAAGCCAAATGCTTATATCAACAGTCTCAAGATCGGCCTGAAAGGCAAGGAAGTCGCGCAATAAAGGGTAGGAATGCGGTGGGCTGAAACCGCGGCCTGCCGCACAAAACCCATGCAACTGAAATTACAGAACATTACAAGACAGGTGATGACCATGCTGAACAAGACAGCGAACCTACTCAACAAGCTAGATCTGACCTGGTTTGTTCCCTTTGTCCGTTTGCTCGCAGGCGAGGACCCGAAAACACAGATCAGGGAAATTGTGCTGCAAATTGGCGTTCCAACACTCGCCTTTGTCGCGTTCCTAGTGGTGTGGAATGTCCTGGCTTCAGGCGTACAGACCAGCCTGGGTGCGATCCCTGGCCCAGCCCAGGTGTATACCGAAGCACGCGGTCTGATTAAAGAGCACTTTATCGAACGCGAGAAAGCCGCAAAATTCTACGAGCGGCAAAAAGTACGCAACGCACAGATACTGGCTGAAGATCCGAAAGCCGAAGTCAAGATTCGTGCCTGGACAGGCAAGGCCACCTACTTCGACCAGATTGTCACCAGCCTCTATACCGTATTTGCCGGCTTTGCCCTGGCGACCCTCATTGCGGTTCCTGTGGGGATACTGTGCGGCCTTTCACGAACGTTCCAGACGGCAATCAACCCCTTGATTCAGATTTTCCGGCCAGTGTCACCTTTGGCCTGGTTGCCAATCGTGACCCTGATCGTGAGCGCGGTCTACACCACCACCGAAGGCGGAATGGAGAAATCGTTCATCGTCTCCGCCATCACCGTGACGCTGTGTTCGCTCTGGGCCACGCTGATCAACACTGCCGTGAGCGTGGCGTCCATCGACAAGGATTTGATCAACGTCGCCAAGGTCTTGCAACTGCCCTGGTGGACCAAGGTCACCAAGATCGTTCTGCCTTCGTCCCTGGAACTGATCTTCACCGGCTTGCGCCTGTCGCTCGGGGTGGGCTGGATGGTACTGATTGCGGCAGAAATGCTGGCGCAAAACCCGGGATTAGGAAAATTCATTTGGGATGAATTCCAGAATGGCAGCTCCAGCTCCCTGGGCCGCATCATGGTTGCGGTATTTACCATTGGCTTCGTCGGCTTCCTGCTCGACCGCGTGATGGCCACCCTGCAAAAACTGGTGAGTTTCGGCAATGCCAGCCGTTGAGGAGAACGTCATGTCCGTCGTACAACTGATCAAGCCTGAAATCGCCGGAATTAGCATGGAAAAAGAAAAGCATGCTGCCCGCGTCACACCACTGCTGGAAATGCATGCCGTCAGCAAATCCTACGGCACGGGGAGCAACGCCAGTCTGGTGCTCAGCGATATCAACCTGAGCATTGCCGAAGGCGAATTTGTCGCCATCGTCGGCTTTTCCGGCAGCGGCAAAACCACCCTGATCTCCCTGCTGACCGGGCTGATCCAGCCGGACGACGGGGCCATCCTGTTCAACGGTCGCCACATCACGGGGCCAGCGCCAGAACGAGGCGTTGTATTCCAGAATTACTCGCTGATGCCCTGGATGACCGTGCGCCAGAATGTAGCACTGGCCGTCGATCAAGTTTTCTCCAAGGAATCAGCCAAGGATCGCGCTGCCAGAGTCGAAAAATACATCGCCATGGTCAACCTGACCCCGGCACTGGAAAAACGTCCGGCCGAGTTATCCGGCGGTATGCGCCAACGCGTGGCTGTTGCCAGAGCGCTGGCCATGAATCCGAAGATGCTGCTGCTGGATGAGCCACTTTCTGCACTTGATGCGCTGACCCGCGCCAACATTCAGGATGAAATCCTGAATATCTGGAGCCAGGAAAAAAAGACCGTCGTCCTGATCACCAATGATGTGGACGAAGGCCTGATGATGGCCGACCGCATCATCCCGCTCAATCCCGGCCCAGGCGCCACATTCGGCCCAGAGTTCCGCGTACCGCTGGCCCGGCCACGCGACCGCGGCGCGATGAATCACTCGGAGGAATACAAAAACCTGCGTCGTGATATCACGCAGTATCTGATGAAGGTCGGCGCGGAGCAGGAAGTGGACATGAGCAATATCATTTCACTGCCCACAGTTCGCCCCAATACCGCTAGCGAACCGGTTGCCATTCAGCGCAACGAAGGTACGCTGATCACGGAAGCGTCCCCTCGCTCCCCAATTAACCTAGATCGTTTCGTCGAATTTTCGAATATTTCGAAAATCTACCCGACCCCCAAAGGCCCGATCAAGGTTGTCGATGGCTTCGGTCTGAAAATGCGCAAAGGCGAATTCATTTCGATTATCGGTCACTCGGGTTGCGGCAAGTCCACGGTGCTGTCGATGATGGCGGGACTGAACAGTATCAGCGAAGGCGCGATCATTCTCGATGGACGGGAAATCGACGGTGCCGGCCCGGATCGCGGCATTGTGTTCCAGGCACCGAGTCTCGTTCCCTGGCTCACCGCCTTTGGGAATGTTGCCTTGGGCGTGGACAAGGTTTACCCGCATGCCTCGCGCCAGGAAAGAAAGGATATTACCGAGCACTTTCTGACCCGGGTCGGCCTGGCCGATTCGATGCACAAAATGGCTGCCGATCTCTCCAACGGCATGAAACAGCGTGTCGGGATTGCACGCGCCTTTGCCTTGTCGCCCAAATTGCTGCTGCTGGACGAGCCTTTCGGCATGCTCGATTCGCTGACGCGGTGGGATCTGCAGGAAGTCCTGATGGAAGTCTGGGCCAAGGCGCAACTGACAGCGATGATGGTCACCCATGATGTCGACGAGGCGATCATGCTGGCCGACCGGGTGGTGATGATGACCAACGGGCCCAACGCCCGTGTTGGCAAGATCATGGAAGTCAACTTGCCCCGCCCGCGTTCGCGCAAAGCCTTGCTGGAACATCCGGATTATTATCGCCTGCGCGAAGAACTGCTGACCTTCCTGGCCGAGTGCGGCAACCATTGATGTAAAGCTGATTCCCGGACCGGCCAGTCCGGGAATCACTCAGCCGAGCAGTTTACTGGCATCGATCAACTGACGGGCCACATCCCCCATCCGCTGTCCACGCTCCATCGCATAAGAGCGCAGCATTTGATAAGCCGCTTCCTCCGAGAGTCCCCGCTTAGCCATCAGAATACCTTTGGCCTTGTCGATCAGCTTGCGTTCTGCCAGTTTCTTTTCCGAGGCATCCAGCTTGCTGCGCAGTTGCTGCTCTTCCTGGAAACGGGCAATCGCTACATCCAGTAGTGGCTGCAAGCGCGAAGGTGACAGTCCATCGACCACATAGGCCGTTACACCGGCCTGAACTGCCGCCCGGATCACCGCCTGATCGCGCTCTTCGGTAAACATCACAATCGGGCGCGGGGCAGCCGCATTCACGGCGCACAATTGCTCCAAGGCATCGCGTGACGGCGATTCGGCATCCACGATGATCACATCCGGCCGATATTGCGCAACCGCCTGAGGCAAGTCGATTGCCGATTGCACCTCTGCCACCACCTCGTAGCCTGCCTCAGTCAATGACTCATGCAGCCTGCCAATGTGCATCGGCGTATCGTTAATAAGAAGAATGCGTGTCATAACCATCGCCCTATACTACGCAATTTTCTCACAGCAAGAAATGCGCCGCTTCATCGACAGCAGCCACAAAAAACCCGCCGGCTTGCGCCAGGCGGGTTTTTTGCGGAACCGATCGATGCTTATTCAGCAACGGCCGCTTTGGCACCGATGAGCATGGCAACAGCCAGATCACCACCACGTACCAGCGACATGATTTCCACGCCTTCCGGCAACATGATGTCGGACAGGTGAACCGACACATTGCCGACAGCCAGGCTGCCCAGATCCACTTCGATGAATTCCGGCAACTTGGTCGCAACGCAGCGCACCAGCACTTCATTCAGGATGTGGCTGATCGAGCCGCCTTGCAGACTGACACCCAGGCCGGCATCGGCATTGGTGAAGTGCAGCGGGACTTTCAGTTCAACCTTGGTGCTATCGTCCACGCGCTGAAAATCAACGTGCAGAATTTGTTGCTTGAACGGGTGGTATTGCACCGCGCGCAACAGAACCTGCTCGGAAGTAGCACCATCCACAACCAGCTTAACCAGCGCGGTATGGAAGGTTTCATCTTGCAGGGTGTAATACATGCTGTTGTGATCCAGAGTGATCACCAGCGGTTCTTTGCTGCCACCGTAAACGATAGCGGGGAGTTGGCCGGACTTGCGCAGGCGGCGGCTCGCTCCGGTGCCCTGTGCTGCACGGCTCTGTGCTTGAATTTCAAAAGTCATTTTACTTGCTCCAGATTGCGCGGTCTTCGCGCAGAAATAAAGCATCGCCCGCGACCAGGCGATGCACCATCAAGCCAGTCGCATTCGCAACCAGCTGAATTCTCTCAATCGACAAACAGCGAGGAAACCGATTCTTCGTTGTTGATCCTGCGCATGGTCTCGGCTAGCAGGCCAGCAATCGATACGCTACGGATACGGCCACAGGCTTCTGCCGAAGCGGAAAGCGGAATCGTGTCCGTTACCACCACTTCGTCCAAGTCGGATTGCATGATGCGCTCGACGGCAGCGCCAGAGAACACCGCATGAGTTGCATAAGCCAGCACGCGTTTGGCACCGAATTTCTTCAGAGCTTCTGCAGCCTTGCACAGGGTATTGGCGGTATCGATCATGTCATCGACAATCAGACAGGTACGGTCTTTCACATCCCCGATGATATGCATGACTTCGGAAACGTTGGCCTTGGGGCGACGTTTGTCGATGATGGCCATGTCCACGCCGAGTTGCTTGGCCATGGCACGGGCTCGCAGCACACCGCCCACGTCCGGAGAAACAACCATCAGATCGTCGTATTGTTTGGCGCGCATATCGGCCAGCAGTACCGGGGTGGAGTAAATATTATCCACAGGAATATCAAAGAACCCCTGGATCTGATCAGCATGCACATCGACCGTCAGCACGCGATCCACGCCTGCGATCGTCAGCATATTGGCAACCACCTTGGCCGAGATCGGCACACGGGCAGAACGCGGACGGCGATCCTGACGGGCATAACCGAAATAGGGAATCGCAGCGGTAATCCGGCTGGCGGAAGCGCGCTTGAGCGCATCGACCATCAACAGGATTTCCATCAGGTTATCGTTGGTAGGCGCACAGGTGGATTGCAGAACGAACACGTCGCGACCGCGAACGTTTTCGAGCAACTCAACCGTCACCTCGCCATCAGAAAAACGGCCGACAGTTGCGCGACCGAGAGAAATATCGAGGTGTTTGACGACACTTTCAGCAAGCCGTGGGTTAGCATTGCCGGTGACGATCATGAGGTTGTCGTAAGCCATTTCCCAATCCTGAAAAGACGAAAAGCGTGTAATCGCCATTACACGCTTTTCTTTTGAATTTGGCAGGGGAAGAAGGATTCGAACCTTCGCATGTCGGAATCAAAATCCGATGCCTTAACCAACTTGGCGACTCCCCTAACGAACTTGCCAACTTAACCGCCAGCAAATCCTTGCAACGGGTGTTGACTCAAGGCACTTGTCGTAAAACCGTGCCAGAAATCAGGAAGCCGGGATATTACACGAGCAGCTTCGTCTTGTGAAGCGAATCGCGCAAAAACACAACTTCCGGATCCGGTCATCCTTGCGGGAGCATAGTGGTTCAACCATTCTATGCTCTCGGCAATCAGTGGATGCTGCCGGCAAGCTACTGCTTCCAGATCATTGCGCGTGGAGGCAGTTGCAAGGCCGCGCACTTTAATGGGCGGCGTATTGCGTGTCAAGTCCGGATCGCGAAAAATGTCCGGCGTAGGCACATGAACTTGCGGATGCAACACCGCAAACCAGCACGACTCCGTCTCGATCGGCGTCATGATTTCGCCAATACCTTCGACGAACGCATTGCTACCATAAAGGAAAAACGGTACGTCCGCCCCCAGCTGCAAGCCCAGTGCCATCAATTCTTGGCGGGACAAATCCAGACCCCACAATCTGTTGAGTGCCAGCAGCACGGTAGCCGCATCCGAACTTCCGCCTCCAACACCGCCACCCATCGGCAATCGCTTGTCCAGATTCAGCGTCACCCCCTGCTTGCAACCAGTGTGGTCCTGCAACAATTTTGCCGCGCGCCAGATCAGATCGGTTTGCGGCGGAACACCGGGCAACGGATCTTCACGAACGATTTCACCGCTCGCATCTGGCCGCAGCCAGACTGTATCGTGCGCATCGATCAACTGGAAAACCGACTGCAGCAGATGGTAGCCATCCGCACGGCGACCAATCACGTGCAGAAAAAGATTGAGCTTGGCCGGTGCAGGAAAGCCGAAGAACCCTGCCAAGTTCAGGGTTGGGGTGAAGTCTGCCATTGCCATTCCGAGATGACGATACGGACCGAAACGTCGCCGCGCGTGAGCTCAATCTTGCGCGGCCCGCGCCGGGTCGGTTGGGTTTCAGAAAAATCGCTGGCCAAGATACGCCAGCCATCTTGCTCGATCAGCTGGCCCTCTGCCACAGCATGCGACTCCGCCGCACCAGGCGCTGGCACCCCCTGCAACCACCAGCGCAAACCCGCCACCGGCAAACGCATGCCCGTCGCATCGAACAACAAAGCCTCGGGTGTTCCCTTTCGGGTCTTGCCATCCGCGTCGGACAAAATCGCATAGGAGGGCTGGCCACCGAGATAGTGAATTTCGAGCTGCGCCAGCGTTTGCCCCAACGGGTTTCCCAGCGAAAGTCGATCTGTCTGGGGTTCAGCTTGCCAGCCAAAATTGGCATAGTGCGCATCATTGCCGGAACGGATGCTGACGCGCCCATTCGCGGAAAAACCATCCTGGGGCGCAGGTGGCAATTTCATGCCAGCGCACCCAGCCAGCGCAAGCGCAATCAACAACAAGAAATATTTGATCACCTCACAACCCCAGGCGCTTGCGGGTTTCCAACAAAACATCGTGCGTGGGATCAAGCTTAAGGGCCGCATCCAGAACCGACCGGGCCTTTGCTTGCTCTCCGGACTTCCAGAGCGCTTCGGCATAATGCGCCGCGATTTCCGGGTCCGGCATTTTTCCGTAGGCCTTGCCCAACAAGTCCACCGCCTCTTTCAGCCGCCCCTGATGAAAACGCAACCAGCCCATGCTATCGATAATGACAGCATTGTCCGGCTCAGCAGCAAGTGCCTGCGTAAGCAATGTTTCAGCCTCGGCCAGACGGTCAGTGCGATTCGCCAGTACATAACCCAGCGCATTGAGAGCCATCACATTGTCCGGCTGCATTTGCAGCACATGCCGCAAATCAGCCTCTCCTTCGGCCTGCTTATGCAACAGATCCGCGATCAGTGAACGGTCATAATAAAGATCCACCGCATCTGGAAACTGGGCGATCCCTTTGGTTAAGACTTCATACCCGTGCAATGGCTCTTTCAATTCGCGCCAGACCTGCCCTTCAATCTGGATTTTCTGAATCTTTTCCGCCTCGGTGACCGCCGGCACATCAGCTAACGCCTTGATAGCGGCATCGCGCTCACCCATCCTGGCCAAAACACGGGGAATGCGTTCCAGCGCAGCGCGATTTTCATCTCCCTCCACCTGGCGATACCAGGCCAGGGCTTCGCTCGGGCGATGACGCTCTTCATCAATTTGTCCAAGGTAGTAACGCAGCAGATTGCCGTTGCCCGCGCCGTGATTCAAGGCAGAAAAAAACATCTGGTACGCCACATCAAAATCTCGCGACTGCAAGGCCAACAGACCCACGCCCACCTGCGCCTCGACTTGCTCTGGATGTTGCGCCAGGATTGCTTCATAGACAGCACGCGCCTCTGCCGGGCGCGAAGCCTCATTGAGCATGCGCGCCAAGGTCAGCGAATAAACCTGCTGCATCGGATTTTTACTGATCGCCTCCCGCAGATAATCGAAAGCAGCATCAGGAGGAGTGCGCTGAGCCAACAATTGCGCCTTGTACAACACTGCTTGCTCCCACCAAGGGCGCAACTTCAACGCGGCATCCAACTCGGCGATCGCTGCAGCATCCTGTGCTTGACCTGCATGCATCACCGCCCGGGCAAACCGCGCCTCAGGCATTTTATCCTGGCCTGCCGTCAGCAACCCTGTCAACCGGGCAACCTGAACCGGGTCAGCCTTTGGGGTCCACAATAGATGCAACTGCAAGTAAAACGCGGCCAACTCACGCTGAGGCGCCTTCAGGAAAGCGGGAATATAGGGTTCAACTTCTTTCAGCCGATTGGCCCGAATCAGCAAAGAGATCAGTATCTGTTTTGCCAGCAAGGATTGGGGCGCAGTCTCCACCCAGATTTGCGCCGCCTCCTGCGCCAGCTGTGGCTGGCCAATATTCAGGGATAATTCCAGCGCTCGACGCGCGATGCGAGGATCGTGAGTACGCCGGGCAAGATCCAGCCAGCTTTTTGCAGCCAAACCAGGTTGCTCACGTTGCGCAGCAATATCGCCAGCCAGAATACGAAACATCAAGTCTGCGGAAAGATCCACATTGGGCAAGTCTTCCGATCGCCACCCTTCATCGCGCGGTGCCGCATCCCCCTCTGGCTGCTCGGCCGCAGCGACAACAGGAATAGGCTGGGACTGCTGCGTAACACAGCCACCCAGCAGAACAGAGAATAGCAACAAAGTACTTGAGCGAAGGAGCATCGCGACTTCCAGCAAAAGACAAGGAAGGAACCATATTAGGTAAACTCTTCTTTCTTGTCCAAATCATGATTCATTACGAGACAACAACATGCCCGAACTTCCCGAAGTCGAGACAACACGACGCGGTATTGCTTTGCGTTTGACCGGCGCCGTTGCCAATAGTGCCGTGGTCCGTAATGGTCGATTGCGCTGGCCGGTCCCGGAGAAGCTTTCCAGCCTGATCGCAGGGCAAACATTGCAGGAAATCCGTCGTCGCGCCAAATATTTACTGTTCGTCTTTGAGCACGGTACCTTGATCGTTCACTTGGGCATGTCCGGCAGCCTGCGGGTATTAACTGAAGCCTTTCCTCCAGAGAAACACGAGCACATTGACCTGCTGTTCGAGAACGGTCTGCGCCTGCGTTACCGGGATCCGCGCCGTTTCGGCGCCTTTCTCTGGACAGAGGGCGACCCAAACCTGCATCCCTTACTAAGCACATTGGGGCCGGAGCCACTCTCGGCCGCATTCACGCCGGACTATCTTGCCAAGGTACTGGCTAACAAGAACACCGCCATAAAAATAGCCATCATGGATCAGCACATTGTGGTCGGGGTCGGCAACATTTATGCCTCTGAAGCCTTGTTTCGCGCCGGCATCCTGCCGCAGCGCCCGGCGCGTTCTCTCAACAAGAAAGAAGTCACCCAATTAAGGAATTGCATCCGCGACGTTCTGGAGGAATCGATTACCGCTGGCGGCAGCACCTTGCGCGACTATGTGGATAGCGATGGAAAAGCCGGCTATTTCACCATCAACAATTTTGTTTATGCCCGCGCAGGGCAAGCCTGTCGCCAATGCAACCGGATCATCCTGACCGCGAGGCAAGGCCAGCGCGCCACCTTCTGGTGTGCGAACTGCCAGCACTAGATGGCTCCTGCCTTTCGCGACACTTAGAACAATCTGGTCTAGAATCAACACCATTGTGCGTATACCGCTACGCGGCCTAGAAAGGAACCTGAATGATCGCCGATTACCTGCATCAAGACGCAATTGCCGCCAACGATCTCCTGGTTACAGAATTCCAGGCCTACAGCACTTGGCGCAGCAACGTCACCCAGTCCATTACCCGCCTGTCGCGCTGGCTTTCCGAGCAGGATCTGGAAGACACCCAAACAGCGATGCGTATCCAGGGACTGGTCGAGAAGCTGCGCGAAGATAAACTCAATATTGCCTTCGTGGCCGAGTTTTCCCGTGGCAAATCGGAGCTGATCAACGCCATATTCTTTGCCCATTTCGGCCAACGTATCCTGCCGTCCAGTGCCGGGCGAACCACGATGTGCCCCACCGAGCTGCTCTTCGAAGCCAGCGAGCCGCCTTCGCTGAAACTGTTGCCGATCGAAACCCGCGCCAGCGATACCTCCACGCAGGAATATCGTCGTTACCAGGATGAGTGGAAAGTTTTTCCGCTCGACCTCGAAAACCCCAATTCGATCCAGGCAACGTTCCAGGAAATCGGCAAAACCCGCAAAGTTTCCCTGGACAGCGCCAAGCAATATGGCCTGTACGATGAAAGCGATCCGGACCAGGTGATTGCGGCCGCGGAGGGCGAAGTCGAAATTCCTTGCTGGCGCCATGCCATCATTAACTTCCCGCACCCTTTACTGGAACAGGGACTGGTCATTCTGGACACACCGGGATTGAACGCAATCGGCACCGAACCGGAGCTGACACTCAACCTGCTGCCGAATGCACACGCCATCCTGTTTATCCTTGCCGCCGATACCGGAGTCACCAAGTCCGACATTGAGGTCTGGCGCAATCACATTGTTCGCGGTCAAAGTGGCAAAAGTGGTCGCCTGGTGGTACTGAACAAGATCGATGGCATGTGGGATGACCTGAAAAGCAGCGCCCAGATCGAAGCGGAAATTCAGAAGCAGATCCAAACCACCGCCGACCTGCTCAAGGTACCGGTCGAACACATTTTCCCGGTTTCTGCGCAAAAGGCCTTGGTTGCCAAGGTTCAGCAAGATGATGCCTTACTGGAAAAATCGCGGCTGAACGCGCTGGAACGTGCGCTGTCGGAAGATCTGCTGCCGGGCAAGCAGGATATCGTGCGCGACACCTCGCACAATGAGATCGAAGATATTGTGATGTCGATCCGCAGCATTCTGACTGCGCGTCGTGACAGCGTTGGCGAACAATTGACCGAACTGACTGGCTTGCGCGGCAAGAATCAGGATGTCATCGCCCAGATGATGCAAAAAGTGCAGATCGACAAGCAGCGTTTCGAACAGGGGCTGGTGCGCTTTCAAGCCTTGCGCAGCGTATTCAGCCAACAAACCAATAAACTCTATGCCCTGCTGGGGCGCGAAGCGCTCAATGGCGAAATTGCCCGCATCCGTCGCGATATGGAAAAGACCTTCTTCTCGTTTGGCGCCAGCGGGCTGCGCTCGATCATGGATCGCTTTTTCCAGGACACCAACAACTCAATCAGCAAATCGGCTGAACAAATCACTGAAATCCAGGCCATGATGTCTGCGATGTACCACAAGTTCAGCGAGGAGCATGGTCTGGGCCGGGTCACCCCGCCGCCGTTTTCCACCCTGAAATACCACAAGGAACTGACCCGGCTGGAAAAAACTTTCCGCGAACACTTCAATACCGTCGGCAACCTGCTCACTACCAGCCAGGGGCGAATCACGCGCAAGTTCTTCGAAATTGTCGCCAGCCGCGTGGTGTACGTGTTTGAAGTCGCCAACCGCGACGTGGAAAACTGGCTCAAGGCCGTAATGGCGCCGATGGAAACCCAGGTACGCGAGCACCAGATGCAATTACGCCGCCGACTGGAAAGCATCAAGCGTATTCACAAGGCCACCGACACGCTGGAAGACCGGATCAGCGAACTGGAAGAAATCGACCGCCAGCTTTCCGCACAGGCCAGCGAACTGGATGGACAACTGCGCGAAATCTACACCGCGCTCAACACCAACTTTGAATCGTTCATTCGTCAAGCCGCCTGATTCGACACCGGCAATCAAAACAGGCCACGGATCCAAAAGATCCGCGGCCTGTTTTCAATTTATCGCGTAGCCAAACCCGTGCGTTCCTAGCGCCACTTGATACTGCATCCGGCACTAGGCAACTGCTGCGCCAGTGGCGGTTTGCCTGCCACCATGGTTGCGACGGCATGCTTCAGGTCCGCCCCCGTGGCAAGCACGCCCTGATTCGGGCGCGTCGCATCGAAACGCCCGCGGTAAACCAGGTTTAAATCCGCATCGAATAAAAACAGGTCGGGCGTACAGGCGGCATGAAAGGCCTTGGCCGCGTTTTGATCGGCATCGTACAGGTAGGGGAAGGTATACCCGTTGCCACGGGCAAACTCGACCATGCGCTCTGGCGCATCTTCCGGGTAGCGGGAAATATCATTACTGGAAATGGCGACCATGCCGACACCTTGCTCGGCCAACTCCTTCCCCAGCGGCGCCAGCGCAGGATTGATATGCAACACGTAGGGGCAGTGGTTGCAGATAAAGACCACCAACAGGCCCTTTTGCCCTGCCAGACCCGACAAACTAAACGGATTGCCCTCACCATCAAGCAAGGTGAATTCCGGCAGCGCAGCACCCAAAGGCAGCATCGCGGAATAAGCCAAAGACATGATTCACCTATTTGGGAATATTCTCACTTCAGACTAGCCCAGCCGGGACTAAAATGGCAGGCATTCGCCCTTTCTTGCGACATAAACCATGACCTTCAATCGCCACTTTCCTGCCACCCGTCTTCGCCGCACGCGGCGTGATGATTTCTCCCGACGCCTAACACGCGAAAACCAGCTGACTGCCGACGACCTCATTCTGCCGGTTTTTGTCCTGGAAGGACGTGACCGCATTGAGCCCATTGCCTCGATGCCTGGGGTCACGCGCCAGTCGCTTGATCATCTGTATGCCACTGCGGAAGAAGCCATAGAACTGGGCATCCCCGCATTGGCGCTATTCCCGGTCATCGAACCCGCGCTGAAAACATTGGGTGCGGAAGAGGCCTGGAATCGCATGGGACTGGTGCCACGCGTGGTACGTGCACTGAAGGAGCGCTTTCCGCAACTGGGCATCATCACCGATGTGGCACTCGATCCCTACACCATCCACGGCCAGGATGGTCTGATTGATGAACATGGCTATGTGATGAACGAGGAAACCGTTGCCGCACTGATCCGTCAGGCATTGAGCCATGCCGATGCCGGTGCCGATATGGTGGCTCCCTCCGATATGATGGATGGCCGCATCGGCGCGATCCGCACAGCACTCGACCGCGACAACCATATTCACACCCGCATCCTCGCCTATTCGGCCAAATACGCTTCAGCCTTCTACGGTCCGTTCCGTGACGCGGTCGGCTCAGCGACCAATCTGGGGAAAAGCAGCAAGGAAACCTACCAGATGGACCCGTCCAACTCGAACGAGGCACTGCATGAAGTGGCGCTCGACCTGGAGGAAGGTGCGGACATGGTCATGATCAAGCCGGGCATGCCGTATCTCGATATTGTGCGGCGGGTAAAAGACGAATTCGCTGTACCCACTTTTGTTTATCAGGTGTCGGGCGAATATGCGATGCTCAAAGCCGCTGCACAAAACGGCTGGCTGGACGAAAAGAAAGTCGTCCTGGAAAGTCTGCTGGCATTCAAGCGTGCCGGCGCGGACGCCATCCTGACCTACTATGCGCTGGATGCCGCGCGCTGGATCAAGGGATAACGTCATGGTCACGATTGCGCAAGCCAATCTCGACAATCCACGGCATGCCACCGGCATCGTTGACTGCCTGGATGCCTATGCACAAGACCCCATGGGCGGAGGTCAGGCCTTGTCCCTCTACGCCCGACAAAATCTGATCACGGGTCTGCGCGCCCATCCTGCCAGCATGACCTTTATCGCCCAAAAAGCCGATCAGATCGTCGGGGTGGCCGTCTGTTTTATCGGTTACTCCACCTTCACGGCCAAACCACGCCTGAACCTGCATGATCTGATCGTGCTGCCCGAACAGCGTGGTCGAGGTATCGGACGCGCCCTCTTGAAGGCTGTCGTGGGTCATGCAGAAGCGACAGATTGCTGCGCCGTCACCCTGGAAGTTCGCAAGGATAATCCAACAGCGCAGACGCTTTATCGCTCTCTCGGCTTTGGGGGTGGCAGCAGTGCAATGGAGTTTTGGGTGAAACCGGTCGAGATTCGGTAGAATTACCTTTTTTAAGGAGCCCGAGATGATTCAAGTTGGCGTAGTGATGGGCAGCAACAGCGACTGGGAAGTCATGCAGCATGCGGCCCGTCAGCTCAAGGATTTTGGCGTCGAGTTTGAGTGCAAAGTCGTTTCTGCACACCGTACGCCCGATCTGCTTTTCCAATATGCAGAAACTGCACGGGAACGAGGATTGCAATGCATCATCGCCGGGGCCGGTGGCGCCGCTCATCTGCCGGGCATGTTGGCAGCCAAGACCACCATACCGGTTCTGGGTGTCCCGGTTCCGTCGAAATACCTGCGCGGCGAGGACTCGCTGCTGTCCATCGTCCAGATGCCCAAGGGTATTCCGGTCGCCACCTTTGCTATCGGTGAAGCCGGTGCGGCCAATGCCGGTCTGTTTGCCGTGGCCATGCTCGCGCATGACATCCCGGAAATCGCCGCCAAGCTGATGGAATTCCGCCAGCGCCAGAAAGACACCGTGCTGGCCATGGAACTGCCTGAAATCTGATGCCATCCCGGGAACAACGACGCTGGCAACGTGTCCGCGAAGGCGGTTGCTGGCGCAGCGTTCTCCTGTTTGGCGCATTGGGCTGGGGCAGCGCATTCAGTATCCTTTTTGCGGGACTGGAGCAATGGACCGGCGAAGTACAATCATTCTGGCTAGCCGTATTCAATGCCTTGCCGCTGGGATTCCTGGCTGGCGCCATTTACGGTTGGTCACGATGGGGCTATGCCCTGCTTGCAAAGGTGCGCGAGCATCACTATGTTGACCCTGAAGAAGAACCCAAGAGAATCAAGATGACTGTAAAAACTCAAGCCGGTGCCCGTCCGGGGCACGCGATCCTGCCCCCGGCCATGCTCGGCATTCTGGGTGGCGGACAACTGGGACGCATGTTCACGGTAGCAGCCAAAACCATGGGCTATCGCGTGACCGTACTCGACCCGGATCCACACGCACCGGCTGCCGATTTTGCCGATGTGCATCTGTGCCAGAACTACCACGATGCAGAGGCACTGGCCGAACTCGCACGCACCTGCGCCGCCATCACCACCGAATTCGAAAACGTCAGTGCGGATTCAATGCGCTGGCTCGCCAAACAAGGCGTACCGGTCAGCCCGTCAGGCGAATGCGTCGCGATCGCCCAGGACCGCATTGCTGAAAAAAACTTTATCCGCGAGGCGGGACTGGCCATCGCACCTTTCCTGGCAGTCAATACTGCAGCTGATCTGGAAGGCGATATCTCTGCCTGGCTGCCCGGCATTCTCAAGACCGCGCGCCTTGGCTATGACGGCAAGGGCCAGATTCGCGTCAAGACGGCCGAGGAAGCCCACATCGCGTTGAGTGAATTCAAGCATCAGCCCTGTGTGCTGGAAAAGATGCTGCCGCTCAAATGTGAAATCTCAGCCATCGTCACCCGCACTGCCGCTGGCGAAATCGCCAGTTTCCCGGTCTCGGAAAACGAACACCCAACCGGCATTCTGGATGTCTCGATCGTCCCGGCCCGCGTTAAACCGGAAATCGCTGAGCAGGCCCAAGCCATGGCGCAGCAGCTTGCAGCGGCACTTGATTATGTCGGCGTGCTGGCTGTGGAGCTTTTCATCCAGGATGACGACAGTCTCGTCATCAACGAAATCGCCCCTCGTCCACACAACTCAGGCCATTTCACGCAAGATGCCACGCTCACCAGCCAGTTCGAGCAGCAGGTCCGCGCCATGTGCAACCTCTACCCCGGCAAGCCTGATTTGATCAGCCCGGTGGTGATGGTGAATCTATTGGGCGATGTCTGGGGCGAAGACGGCAGCGAACCCAACTGGGAGGTGCTCATGACCGCCCCTAACGCCAAGCTGCACCTTTATGGCAAAAAAGAAGCGCGCCCCGGCCGCAAGATGGGCCATTACAATGTGCTGGGTGAAAGCGCCGACAAGGCACTGGAACAAGCCCGGGCGATTCAGGAAACCCTGTAATTGCCAAGCGAATAACGCCTTCCGTCACTACGGGAAACAAACAGGTCATGCAGTATGCATGACCTGTTTGTCATTATGGCAAGCAAGGCCAGTTCACTTGTTCGTCAAACCCTTTTGCCTATTTCCAACGGCCCATCAGGCAAGCCATTACGCCAAGTAAGGGAAATACTCGCGATCCGCACCCAGCATATGCCGGGCAACAACGTCATAAGCCAAGAACTGGAACATGTCGCCAAGGGTAAGCGTCCCGGCATGAAAGCTGTTCACCAGGATCACTGCCTTATCGATGAGTTCGCGATGGATAATGGCATGTTTTGCTGCGCCAGAAAAACCTGCTGCGGTGATAATTTTTTCTTCATCTTTAAAATGCTGGGCCACCTCGCGCACCAGTGCGTCAATCAACGCTGCGACTTCTTCGTTTGGGCGCCTTGAAAGTATTGCCGCGAGCAGTTTGTTGGCATGTCCGAACAACGCGCGGTGCTGGTCATCAATCAACGCGTGGCCACATTCATAGGCACGGTGCCATGAAAGCTGCAGGAAATTCGCCGAAACATTTTCGCCTACGCCCATGCCCTGGGGGGTTTCCGGCGCAATTTGCACCAGATTCCTTCCACACGCTTTGGCACGATAAAGTGCTGCATCGGCTCGATTAAACCACTGTTCCCAAATTTCGCCCGGCAAACACTCGGCACCCCCGATGCTTACCGTAATCGTCCCCACCACAGGAAAAACAGCCTTGCCGATTTTTTTTCGTAGCCGCTCCGCCAATACGCTCATCGTGGATAGCGTGGTATTGGGGCTCAAAACAACAAATTCTTCGCCACCCCACCGGGTTAGTGAATCAGTGGCACGAAGGCAAGCTCGAATTACCCCCGCCAATTCCATGAGAACCTGATCTCCAACGAGATGACCGAAATCATCATTGGTTTTCTTGAATAAATCGATGTCGATAATCAACAGGCTCAACGGGTGTTCATATCGTTTCAGCCGGTCCATCTCATTAATCACCGTTTCTTCAAGACGGCGTCGATTCCAGGCGCCAGTCAACGTGTCGGTACTGGCCTGGAGACCAAGTTCGGCCAAAGTTTTCCGCAATTCATGATTGGTCTGCTGCAGTAGATTTAGGGAATGCCGCAATTCTGCAATATCGGCTTGCTTGGAAATATCAAGGACGACTGAACCAATGGAAAGGATGTGTCCATCAGAACCTATCACCGGGAACTTGAGCCATAACGATCGCAGGGATACACCATTGGCCGACAGAACCACCTCGTCACTTGTTGCCGCAGCACCTTCAAGAATCTGAAGATCGGATCGTTGAAGCTGTTCGGCAATGTCAGGAGAGAACAGATCGCCATCCGTCTTATTCATGATCTGCGCAGCACGCATGCCTAACTGGCTTTCCATTGCCAAATTGACCAATTGATAACGGCCATCGAGCCCCTTGACCCCGACCCCGATGCCCAAGGTCTGCGGCATAAATAACGACAACAGGCCTGAAGCACGGATCACATGCTCTTTGGCAAAGGAATAGGCCTGATCGTTTTCATGCATACAGATATCTCTCATACTTGGTAATTTACTTTGAATTAATTGGCAATATTCATGGCGCCAATAGTCAGCTATTGCATACGCATATACATTATCTAAAGTCTCCACCATCGCCATGACGCTCGTTTAAGCACAATCATTGACATGCATCAATAAGGGCCTGATGTAAACATTAGTGTCCTCGCCCGTTCAGCAACCGCGTCTGACCCTATGCGGAATACCCTTTCCACCTTATGTAAATGTCATATTTATTCCAAGAAAACATTTAGATGAAAATATTTTTATCTGTCGCTTAACTGGCCTACAATCTCGGCCACCAAGACAATTTAAAGTAATAAATCACCTTTTTACTCGTGAATTTACTCATGTCTTGCACAAGAAAGTGCCCTGATCACGCTTTCCTGAAAAATGATTTTTATTGAATTGACCAGGCCCAATTGCATTTGATGCGCTTTCAATTTCGCGCATGCAAATGACTGATTGGCAAAGACCAGCAGAGGATGATTACGCTAGCGAGGCGTGATTTTTTGTGCTTCTAAAATTGATGCTTTTCGGAACAGTGGACTGAAACAATGGCCGGCCAATCAATAGAAAATCACCTGCTTGTTTTCCGAGCGCGCTGGGAGTCTTACGTTGCAGGAGGCCGATTCGAGCAGTTCGTCGAATTTGCCGTGGCGCTCAATAGTCTTGCCGAACACTTCAACCGTTTGCGCCTGCCAGGCTTGGTTCGTCTCAGCGAAGGGCTTGAGAATACGACGCTGGCCAAACTTGGCGATCCAGACTCGCATCCCATTGCGCCGCAAGACATGGTTTCGCTACAGCGACAAGTGGATACCCTGCTGGGATCGACATCGACCTTGCATCCCGCTGTAGTAGAAAGACGCGGCGAGAAACAACCTGAATCCGTGCATGAAGCTGAATGGATAAAGAGAAAGCCACGTTTAGTGTGGTTAATCGCCCATGCCAGTAAACACGATATTGCCGAAGCGCTCGGCCAACAGTTGCGCTTCTTTGGTTTTTCCCTGACGGTACTTGACTGGGAACAGCCCCTGCCGGAGGGTACGCCACCGTTGGCGGTACTTTTTTTCCCAGCCAGCGATAGTGCGAGCGAACATGAAATTGCCTGCATTGCCAAAGTGCGCGAGGCTTGCACATCAAGCCAGCTCTTCTATCTGGGCGTGCAAACGGCAATTGATGCCATGGTGGCCTTGATTCGCGCGGGGATCGATATTGCAGTGCCAGCCACCGAGCAGCCCGCCATGATGCTCAATCGCATTCTTGATCTGGTTCAAAGTGGCGAGCGGGAAAAATATCGGGTATTGGTGGTTGAAGATTCCCGCGTCGCCGTAGCCCTGATTCAGCGCACCTTGCATGAAAACGGGATTGATAGCCGGGCAATCGGTGACCCCAGTACATTGCTGGAGGTCCTTGAGTCTTACCGTCCCGATCTGATCCTGATGGATATGTATATGCCGCGCTTCAATGGCGTTGAAGCGACGCGCGTGCTACGGCAAATGTCAGCCTACCATTCCCTGCCTATCGTATATCTATCGGGCGAATCGGATATCGGCATGCAGGTCAAGGCATTGCGCCTGGGGGGCGACCAGTTCCTCAGCAAGCCATTTAATCCGGTACTCCTCGCCGCTGTCGTCACCACCTCTATTTCGCGTTACCGCGAGGTACAGCGTTCAAGCCAGATCGATGGCCTGACAGGCCTGCTCAATCACACCTCGGCAAAATCCAGCCTAAAAAGCATGGTCAACCAGATGCCTCAACACGGCAAGCTGGTGGTGGTCATGCTCGACATCGACTTTTTCAAAGCCGTCAACGATACCTACGGGCATCCCGTTGGCGACCAAGTCATTCGGGCGCTGGCCTGGCTGCTCAAAGGCCGTTTGCGTTCCAGCGACTTGATTGGCCGCTATGGTGGTGAAGAATTCCTGATTGCCTTGCCGCAGATCACCTTGGCACAGGCTCATACCGTGATCGATCGTATCCGGACGGATTTCTCTGCCTTGCCCCATGCCCATGCCGGCGGGGCGTTATATGTCACTTTCAGCGCTGGCATGGCGGCCTATTCGTCAGCAGAAACGGCCGAGAGCCTGACCAAAGCAGCGGATGCAGCACTGCTGAACGCCAAGCGTTTGGGCCGTAACTGCGTGGAACAAGCCAAATCGCTCTAAAGCGACGTATTCCAACTTCTCAAGCAGACAGAATCGCACCCTTTATTTTTTACAGCATTCGGCCATGCCCATGGCGATTCCGCAGGAAAAGAACGATAAAAACGGACCGCAGGGAAAACAGGCTACCAAATTCAAGTTACTGCGATTTGGCTGAGGACGACTTTTTGCGCCCCAATTATCAAATCTTGGGGCTCAGCTCAACAAGCTGCCGCAAGCGCGCCACGCCTGCGCAACAGCCATTTTCGCAACTCCACCAGCCACAGTACGCTACTGCTCATTGCGATACTTACCCCCCACTCCAGACCGGTGAGCGCTTCGGTATTGAAGGCCACTTGCAGAAAAGGCAGATGGATCACCGCTACCTGCAGCAAAACCGCCACACCGACAGCCAGCCAGAGCCAGCAGTTACTGAACAGTCCGCAAAAGGCGCTCTGGATTTCCGAGCGTGCATTAAAGGCATTGAAAAGCTGAAAAATAACCAGCGTATTGAATGCCATGGTCTGAGCGCGGCGCATGCTGCCCGAACCGCCAGGAATCAGGCCGCCCGGCAGAATCCAGTCGGTCACGGCCAGCGTGCCCAGTGCCATAATGCTGCCGACAAAGAATATATCGCGCCACATGCGGGGCGTAATCACGCTGGTTTGCGGATTCCGCGGCGGGCTCTGCATCAGGCCGTGATCAACCGGATCGACGCCCAGCGCCAATGCGGGACCAGAATCCGTCAGCAGATTGACCCACAAAATCTGGACCGCCAGCAGCGGCACCGTCATGGTTGCGCCAGCTTCGGATTTCAAGCCGATCATCCCCGCAAGCAAGACGCCGAAGAACATGAAGAACACTTCGCCAATATTCGACGAAAGCAGGAAACGCAAAAATTTCTGGATATTGGCAAAGATGGTGCGCCCTTCTTCCACTGCGGCGACGATCGAAGCAAAATTGTCGTCGGCCAGCACCATGTCCGCAGCACCCTTGGACACATCGGTGCCCGTCATGCCCATCGCCACGCCAATATCGGCTTTCTTCAGCGCGGGGGCATCGTTTACCCCGTCTCCAGTCATCGCGGCAATGGCTCCACCTGCCTGCAAGGCACTCACGATGCGCAACTTGTGTTCCGGCGCTACGCGGGCAAACACCGATACGGTCCTGACAATCTCGCGCAATTGCGCATCATCCATGCGCTGCAACTCGGCACCGGTAACTGCTCGCGCCCCTTTTTCGACAATCCCCAGCTCAGCAGCGATCACGGCAGCAGTAATCTGGTGATCGCCAGTGATCATCACGGTACGCACGCCAGCCTTCCGCGCGGCCAGTACTGCCTGCGCAGCTTCAGGGCGCGGCGGATCGATCATGCCAAGCACACCCAGAAAGACCATTTCCTCTTCATGCGCGTCGCTTAGTCCTGCCTCAAGTGCTTCATGCGGCATCAGCCGGTAAGCCACACCCAACGTACGCAAGGCCTCGCGTGCCAAATCATCAATGACGGCCAGCCAGCCGGCTCTGCTTTCCGCCGTCAGCAGACGTATTTCATCGTCGACCTGCTCGTGCGTACAGCAGGCCAGCAACACATCCGGCGCCCCCTTGGCGGCGAGACCAATCATGGATTCATTCTGTTTATCTTTAAGCGCAATACTCATCATCTTGCGTTCGGAACTGAATGGCACCTCACCGATGCGGATGAAACGCTCATCCAGGTAATCCTTGGTAATGCCGGCTTTGCGGGCAGCAACGATCAGCGCCGCCTCGGTCGGATCGCCCTGGATACTCCAGCGTCCATCCACTTTCACCAAGCGGGCATTATTGGCGAGTTCTGCCGCATACAGTACCCGGTCCAACGCACCCAACATGTGTTCATCCGTCAACGGCGCATTTTTATAGCGCACATCCCCTTCCGGCGCGTAGCCAATCCCGCCGAACTCGACCCGCCCGCTCGGCAACACGACGCAGCGCACCGTCATTTCATTGCGAGTCAGCGTACCGGTCTTGTCCGAGCAAATCACGGTGGTCGAGCCCAGCGTTTCGACCGAACTGAGCTTGCGCACGATCACATTGCGGCGCGCCATGCGCGCCATGCCCAGCGACAGAATGATGGTATTGATAGCGGTCAGTCCCTCCGGCACGGCAGCCACTGCGAGCGAAACCGAGAACATCAGTACCGCGACAAAATGGCCCAGCGAGTGTTCCGTGCGATTAAGCCAGAGCAGCGTAACACCCATTACCAGTGCGATAATGATCACCGACCGCCCGAGAAAACGCCCCACCTTGGCCAGCTCTTTCTGCAGCGGAGTTGCTTCTTCCTGCGTGGTTTGCAGGCTACCGGCAATACGACCGATCTCGGTGTCAGTGCCCGTCGCCGTAACCACCGCACGGCCGCGCCCGGAAGTCACCGCAGTACTGCTGAACAGCATATTTTCCTGATCGCCAATACCCACGTCCTCAGGAATCGCTTCCGGATTCTTCGACGCCGGCGCGCTTTCGCCAGTCAACATCGCTTCAGCCACGCGCAGCGAGATCGACTCGATCACCCGTGCATCGGCAGGCAGGGTATCGCCCTCTTCGACCAGCAGAATATCGCCCGGCACCACTTCGCGCGCCTGAATCTGGCAGGGCTCGCCATCGCGCAATACGCGTGCAGTCGGTGCCGACATCGCCTGCAGTGCCGCTACCGCTTCCTCGGCGCGACGCTCCTGCAGAAAGCCAAGCACGGCGTTGAAAATCACGATGACCAGGATGGTGAGTGTTTCGTAAGGCATTCCGCCTTCAGACTCAATAAACCAGGCCAGCAGGGAAATACCCATCGCACATAGCAGCAAGATGGTCAGCGGATCGGTGAACTGGTGCAGAAATTTGACCCATCCTGGCGCAGGCTGCACCGTCGGCAATGCGTTCGGGCCGTGCCATTGCAATCGGCGCGCAACCTCTGTGGACATCAAGCCCTGGGCAGCATTGCTGTTCAGCGCCTCCAGCACCGTTTTTACCGACATACGATAAGCGGGATGGGACAGTTGTTTTTCGCTCAAGAACTTCCCCTTGGGGTCATCGTCATTAGCCGCCGTCAAGGCACGCCTGGGTCATTGATACACTCAATCCGTTCGATGGTTC
>JARLJJ010000208.1 GCA_031291275.1 Formivibrio sp. | reverse complement strand
TTGGCTGGAGCGTATGCGGGCCTCTCCGACTCTTTTGACGGACCTACTCATCAGACCATCGCGGACTTCGCAATTTTTCGTAGTCTCCCGAATATGACAATCGTGGTTCCTGCCGATGCTTTGGCCGTGAAGAAGCTATTGCCGCAAGTTGCAGCCTGGAAGGGGCCGGTATACTTTCGCCTTTGTCGCAACGAGGTACCCGAAGTTTTCAGCGAAGCTTACGAACCTCAGATCGGTAAGGGCATCACCCTGATGGAGGGAGAAGACGCCACGATCATCGCTTGTGGCGTCATGGTGGCCAGCGCTATACAGGCGGCGCGGCAAATGGCCGCTGAAGGCATTGGCGTCCGAGTGGTGGAAATGCACACGATCAAGCCGCTGGATGCAGACCTGGTAGCGCGCTGTGCAAGTGAAACAGGCGCTATCGTAACGGCTGAGGAGCATTCGATACTCGGCGGTTTGGGTGGCGCGGTAGCTGAATGCTTGAGTGAGTGTTGTCCAGTTCCACTGGAACGAATCGGCCTGCGGGACACATTTGCCGAGAGCGGCCCCTATGCTGATCTCCTGGAAAAATATGGCCTGAGCACCACGGCAATCGTCGAGGCGACGCAGCGCGTTGTTGCCCGTCGATGTGCTACTTCAAAGTAACGAACTGCCGAAATGATTCTGAGATGGAGTGTGGGTGGGGAACGCTGTTTCACAACCCTCGGCAGAGGTTGAGGATAGCCCAACGTTTTGCTGGGCTCTGGTTGAATATCCGATGCAGTTTCACGCAAGGCGAACATCACAACAACTACGACTTTTGCATATCCCTTAGCGGCGCCTCTACAAAGCAGAGGCAACACGGTCCGAATTGGAGTGGTATCCCACGAGGCTTCATCCATCGATTTGATGATGGCAATAGCCGCATTCACCGATTTCTTGCCTACCACATCCTTTCGAAACTTCGATTTACTCCGTTTGGTATGTTATTTCCTGCCTCGACCGCCATACTGCGCGACCGGCTCATCTACGACCAAGCCTGGAATACTTCTCTGGTGCAATCGTGCCACTTATTCTCTATGACCTTGGTGCGGAACACGAGATCACGGCGCAAAGGGATGCTGCTCGATTCTTTCGATATTTCGGCACCACGGCGTAAACACCGCTTACATAGCCGGAACTGTTGCTGATCTCTCTGATCCCCGCGATGTACCTGCTCATCAGAGGATTGCGGACCTCCGCACCTGGGAGCGCGCGCCTTTTCAAACTGCATTCAGGGAAAATCGCCTTTTATTTCGCACTAAGTGGCACGAGACAAACTCGACAGAACTGCATTCGGAATGACCTCTGCAATCTCCTTGACAATAGTGGTAAGGCCACCGTACCATTCTTGCCGTCTCAGTTTCATGATGAACACCTCAAGCGCAGCCAGTTGCTTGGCCATGATCGGCAAGCTCACTGGGAAGTCCTGTTGGAAGAGATTATCTAAGAAACTGAATGAACCATTCTAAGGAGGCAACTACCATGCAATCGACTTTTGACTTACACGCAGGTCTCGCCGAGGTGTGCCAGAGACCCGAAAGATCTCTTAGATCGCACATCCGCCTTTACAGGGTAGCCCCATCTTTGCTTATCCTGCTGGTTTGCATCGTGTTACTGGGACCGAGCCGTGCGTTTGCGCAGGAGTTCCGCGGAACCATTAGCGGTTCGGTCACCGATCCCAGCGGCGCCGTTGTACCAGGAGCCTCAATAGGAATAAGGGAAGTCAACACGGGAACCATCAATCAGACCGTGAGCGACAACGCGGGGCAATA
>JARLJJ010000207.1 GCA_031291275.1 Formivibrio sp. | reverse complement strand
TCGCGCAACGCACGCATCCCCCGCCACCGACAGAACGCCCTCCACTTCACCTGCTACGCCCCCATCCACATCTACGACCTCCTCTACCGTTTGTGCATTCGCACTATGTTTTTCGCAATCCCTTTTCACCGGCAAAGAACGTGATACCGAATCGGGAAACGACTACTTCGGGGCAAGGTACTACAGCAGCTCAATGGGCCGGTTCTTGTCGCCGGACTGGAGTGCCAAAGTCGAACCGGTTCCGTACTCCAAACTCGATGATCCGCAGAGCCTCAATCTCTATGCCTACGTCGAAAATAATCCATTGGACAAAGTTGATGTTGATGGCCACTGCCCTTGGTGCGTTGGGGCACTTGTGGGTGCGGCAATTGGTGGTGGAGTTGAAGCGTATCACGAGTACAAATCAGGAAAAGGATACGATGGGTGGAGAATTGCAGGCAAGGCATTACAAGGTGGTGTCACAGGAGCCGTGGCTGTCGCTACAGGAGGCGCGAGCCTTCTTATGCAAGGGGCTGCTGTCGGTGCTGCAAACGTCGTCACAGGCATGGCCGTGCGAGGAACATTACATGCTGCCAATTTAGGGAAAGATCCCAACGTTCGTGCGCTAGACAAAAGAGCCATAAGGAGTGACGCCGTTACAGGAACTGCAGGAGGGCTCGCAGGAGCTGCAGTTGGCCAAGCTGTTGCTAGTGAAGCAGGAGCAATGACTACTTCAATTCAAGTCGAAGCAGCACAAGCAAATAACCAAATAATGAATGGCATTATCTCCGGTGATGCTGCACAGGTTTCAGCAGGTCAAGCGGCACGGTTCTCTGCAGATGTGCAAGGAGCTGCGGTTGGTGGTGCTGCTAGTGCAGGTTCAAATGCCGCATCTACGGTTACGAGCGAGGCTGCAAATGCCGCAAATGAAAGGGAGCAACATCATGACTAATAGTTTTAGCGGCAGGCAGAAGTTGCAAATGTCCATCGTCTGGAGGATTTTTGGCTATGCATGCGTTTTACTAAGTCCATTTGAGGTTCTTTGGCTATGGGGGCAGGGCCTTAGCACAGCAATCAAAATTCAGATTCTTGCTGCTGCGCTCATTATGTTGATTGCAGGGTTAGAGATCCTTTGGTTACGGGTTGTTATTATCGATTCCACGGTTTATGTTCGACGGTTTTTAAAACGTACGGTTATTTTTGGTTATGGAGACATTACAGATATTCGAATTAGGGAGGGTAGGAGTACGACCATCTTTTTGAGGAACTGCGCCAATCCCCTCATTGATGACCATACCGCAACAGACAAATCAATAAAATGCACGATTCCTGCGTCTGTGATCCGTCCTCAAGTTCTTTGTGAAATTCTCAATCAAGGTATTGCCGATTCTAGGATTGGGGAGGATGGCCCAGGTACCTTGCATTTGGGCACCCGGGATTGATGTACGACGGGGGGCCAAGTTGAACTCCACATCTACGACGCTCTCCACCAATTGTGGTCTCAGACCTTTTTTTCCGGTATCCCGTTATACCGGCAAAGAACGTGATACCGAATCGGGAAACGACTACTTCGGAGCGCGGTACTACAGCAGCAGCATGGGCCGGTTCATGTCGCCCGACTGGTCAGCCCAAGTGGAGCCTGTTCCGTACTCCAAGCTGGACAACCCGGCGGGTGGGCGGGTGGCCCACCCTTACCCCGTCACAACACTGAGGGTGCCCCATCCTTGCGCCTTTTTTCCGGCGCAAGGGTGGGAACCATGCACTCCCCCTCCAGACTTACGGTAGAATTCACTTGCC
>JARLJJ010000206.1 GCA_031291275.1 Formivibrio sp. | reverse complement strand
CACTCCGTTTGATTGACTGCCGGTTGCACCGTTTCTGGGCTTGGTTTCGACTCTTTCACTAGAAGCTGTTTTAGGGACATGCAAACAGCATCAAGCGGTTAGCGATCACGATGCAGGCGAAGTAAGTAGTATCACCACATTTTGGCTATCCTGATTAAGGTGGCCGATTCCAGGACAGAACACTCAAGATGGGCTTTGTTCTAAGCGTTCTCTATATCGTCACGTATTACTTCACGCCGACGGTCCTGTTCGGGCCACTCGCGGCGTACCACGTTGAGTTGATTCTTGCAGCTCTGGTCCTGCTCGTATCCTTGCCTAGACTGATCGGATCATTCACTCTTAGGTCTCCTCAATCGTTGGCTTTGATAGGTTTGGCATTGGCTGTATTTTTGTCCGTACTCATAGGGATGCGTTGGGCCGGAGGAGCCGTCATAGCGTTTCTTGGCTTCATTCCCTGCGCTTACGGATACTTCATAGTATGTCTGCATTGCAACACGAAGAAGAAGTTGCAAATACTCATCCTTCTCATGTTATTTGTTTGCCTGTTTGTGATTACAAATGGGTGCCTTGATCAACTCCGCGGAATTCCTCAGAGCGGCCAAGTTAGGCCAGGGGATACGGAAGGTATCGATCCAAGTACATGGGATGCGGTACATCCTTATCTTTTCGCGATGAGGAGCGAGGCGGGAGAATGGTTCTTCCGACTGAGGGGATTGGGGCTGATTAACGACCCGAATGACTTTGGCCAACTGCTTGTCTGCACTATTCCGCTGATATTCATCTTCTGGCGACCGAAGAAGGTGATTTTCAATGCCGCCTGCGTGGCTTTTCCAGTGTGCGTTCTATTGCTAGGGGTTTTCCTTACTCACTCGCGCGGAGCCCTACTTGCTTTGATTGTGGTGGCGGTCCTGGCGGTGCGCCGTCGCATCGGTATGATTCCTGCTCTGTTGGTTGCTGGCGGACTGTTCGCTGCGGCAATGGCAATGCACTTCACAGGGGGACGGGGTGTTTCAGCCAGTGCAGGAGAAGACCGCACGGCTCTTTGGGGCCAGAGCTTGCAGTTGTTAAAGTCTCACCCGCTCTTCGGAGTTGGTTTTGGAAATCTGCCGGATTATCTCGGTCTTACCGCGCACAACTCAGTCGCAGTCTGCGCGGCAGAACTTGGCTTATTCGGACTGTTTTTTTGGTGTCTGTTTCTTTTTTCTACGTTCAGAGATGCCCTTTGGATCGCTTCCCCAAAGCGTGTGAGTGAAGGAGAAGTGATTGTTGCCGAAGCAGAACTGTTTCCCCAACCAACAAAGACAATTGAGACTATCGACATAGCCGAGATCAACCACTTGGGGCGGTTGGTGGTCTTGTCACTAACAGGTTTTCTGGTTGCAGGGTGGTTTCTGTCTCGAGCGTTTGTGATGACGTTATTTCTGCTGGGCGGTATGACAGAAGTGGTTTACGAAATGGCTCTACAGCGAGGGATGGTTGGTCCCCGCCTGCGGCTAGCGCGTCTGTTGCCATATGCAGGGATATTGGCGGTTTCACTGGTTTTTGTACTGTATGTCATGATCCGTATCTTGAACCTGATGCACTGATTCGAACCTTCAACCTGATTACGAGACAAGTTTCACACTCAAATTGTTGCTTAGCATCACTGCGCAAGAGAGTTAGGCATAAGTTTATGCGGATTGCACACGTTGTAGACAGCATGGAGATGGGCGGCGCTGAGATGCTTGTGTCGCAAATCTGCCGCCTGCAGCGAGAACAGGGGCACGATCCACATATCTATGCGGTCTCGGCTCTTGGTGCACTAGGCGAACGGTTGCGGCAAGAAGGCTTCGATGTGGAGTCAAGTGTGGGTCGGCACATGCAAGACTCTATGTGGAATTTCTTCAACATCTTCAAAAAGCTGCAGCCTGACGTTGTTCATCTTCATAATCCGACACCAACGATCTATGCAGCTATGGCTGCTAGCATGGCTGGCGTTAAGAGCATAATTTCTACTCGACATAGTCTGGTCGCCTCACCGCGCAAGATGGCGATGGAGTTGAAGTACGCCTTTGCGGCTGTCTTCTGTGACTGGATTGCCGGAATTTGCGATGCAACGGTTGACAACTTGAAGAGCATTCACACGATTCCAGAGCGAAAGATAGTGCGCGTATATAACGGCGTGGCTCCAGTTCATCGTGTAGCGAAAGAAAAATGGCCACAGAAGACCGGATTTACCCTGCTTTACGTCGGCCGGCTCGTGCCGGTAAAGAATCATGCACTACTTCTCACGGCCTTTCGCACTGCGCATTCATCTATGCAGAGCCTGCGGCTTTGGATGGTGGGCGACGGCAGTGAACGCGGAGTTCTTGAGAACCTTGCAACGGAATTGGGCATATCTGAAGAGGTAAAATTCTGGGGGCAACAACTCGATGTGGCGCCAT
>JARLJJ010000205.1 GCA_031291275.1 Formivibrio sp. | reverse complement strand
TCTCGCCTTTCGCTGTTGGTTCCATGACGTCCATTCGCCGGTCATCGAGATCCTTCTTTGATCCACGACTCTCCTGACGAAGAACTTTTCCATGACCTGGCGCTGCAGTTCTGGCAAACGCTCTGCATAGTCGTCAAAGCAATGTCGGATGCTATTCCAGGTACAGCACAGAGTGACTCGCTGGTATTCCGTCAGTCCCGAGGAAACCCGATCCTCGCGAAGCTGCCTGAACATTTCGTCTGGATCAATGCTGGCAATGTCATCAAGGCGAAGATCGTTCATCACAACGCGCATCGCGGAGACATAGCCGACAATCTTTATGTAGAAGTGATATTGGCTTGAATCTTTGAGAACCGAGTAGAGCGCCACTGTGTTCCGCAGCGATCGATTTTCAATCGCCCGAATATAACCAATGATCTTTGCCGACGGAATTGGCCAACGACCGTCATTATTTGAATCAAAGCAGGTCAATGGAGCCTTGGCGATTTCGGGCGCAATGTGCGGAATGAGGTCTTCAAGACGACTGATCGACGGATTTCTCGCCTTTGATTTGAAGCCGCGAGAACGACGCCAGGCTTCCATTCCATTAACAAATGGGCGTGTTGATACACCCGGGAAGTAGAGAGTGAGAGTCTTTTGGTTAGGGCGATAACCCCCTACCCAGAGGGCCTCGCACAGCACGATCACCGCGTCCTCTGGAAGTGGTGTCATCTTAGGCCACTTCGATCCCATTATTTCCCGTACATTTAAGACGGCATCTTCAATCGTCATCATCCTCTCCAAGGAGAAAGGCCAGATCTTCATTGCTCCGCTCTGCGATGGCAGTCACGGAGGCTGTCGATTGAGAGCCAGAAAAAACGCCTGGCGCCAGACTATCGCGCTCCCGTCGTCGCATTTCCTTATGAATCGTTTGAAGCCGGCCTTGAAAATCGGCCTCCCGCTGCAGATGGTCGTACGAACGCAAGGTGCGTTCCCCCGAATTCCACGCCATGTATCGAATCAACTCCTGACGACACCGGGACCGAGATGCTTCATCTTTGGCTGTTCGATCGATATTCCTCAATGCATTTGTTACGAACCAATGACGGGCCTGGTGCGGATCTGCATCAATTCCAGATGCCATCAGTGCCGGCTTCCAGTATTGATCCCGAAATAGCTTCGCCGTCAGGGGTGCGCCCTGTTCGGTGAGAAAGAGAGAGACGTTCTCCAAACTCTGCGGATTGCCCCTGTAGAGCGTTGTGAGATTGCTGACTCGCAGCCGTTGTGGATCCACTGCTGCTCGGCCGTTCATCGCATCATCGAAGTAGCGTCGGTATAGCTTCGTGGTTGGATTTGAAATCATGATGGTCTTGGTTCTCAGACCGAAGCTGCCTTTATTTCGACTTTGCAAGACGTTGCGAAAGCCGCCCTGGGCCCAATCAAGCGCAGTCAGTCCGACGGCTTCCGAAATCCGCACGCCCGATTCAAACAAGGTTCGGCTCACGCAGAGTTCCCGCAGCTTCCAGCCAAAACGCTTGCCAGCCTCCTGAACTATGCGCGGGAGCTCTGGGTCATCAATTGTTTGTGGCTTCCACTCCTGCTGAATGAAACGGAAATAGTTCTCTGATAGGCGAATGCCGGATCGTTCATCTACTCCGCTCTCTGTCGGCATAGGATCGCGCCCTTTGAGCGTCCGGATTGATAGTCGGTGTTGCTCCCGCAATTCGAGTCGGACCCTCGCTGCGTCTTCATGGATCATGGGATTTGCAAAGGAGTACCGACGAGTAACAATCAGGAAGTCAAAGAACCGTTTGAGCGCGGACAACAATGTGCGCACATTGACTCTAGTTCCATTCGTGGCGTTGATGTAAGAGACCTTGAGGCCGCATAGGTCAGCTCTCACCGTCACCTTACAATGCGATCCAACCGTCAGATACTCGCGCAGCAGTGCGCGTACCTCTTGTGGACAGCCAAAGAGTGTCCAGCCATTCGCCAAGGCAACCTGATCACTGGTCGCCCAGTTGGCAAGTAAGATGATTTCACGAAGGTACATCGGCACCGACGACTCGGACAGCGACATCTGCTGATCGTGTGCGAAAAGAGTCAGTGCAATCACTGGCAGGCCGTCGTGGTCGACAACTTGATGGCGGTAGGCCAAGCTCGGAGTTGAAATCAGCTTGTACATTCTTTGCACAGGCAACTCATTTCTGAGTTGCCAAAACAAAGGCAGAAACCAAAACAAACGAAATGATGCTTGATATGTTCTCGGCTTTGCCTTTCCATTTCACTATGCAATGACGCCGCATACAACGTCATTGCTGTTAGATGTATTTGCCGTGAATCTCTGTGACTGGTGTTTTCTTAAATAGCAGGTCGCGGATTTCCTCGGCTGTCATCTGCGGCGCGGGATCGGGAATGCGCGTGCCATTGAAATAGAACTCGCGCGGCAGGGATTCCACTTTCAGAGTGGCCATATCGGTCGTCTCCTTGTCTGCCCTGATGAGCAGAAATGGTTGATACGGATTGTTTGCGGACTTCAGAACAGGCTAGCCTGTAGCGGTGTTCTTTCGATCACAGGCGACGACGGTTCAGCTATAGCTAAATCAGCGGTCATCGCGCCGGCATCGTCCGTTCGATTGGCG
>JARLJJ010000204.1 GCA_031291275.1 Formivibrio sp. | reverse complement strand
GCATCGTGGCGCGGTGGATGCTTGGATCCTTTGACGAATGCATATCTCGGTTCATAGACAACCTCGGCAATCATTTGGACTTTTTTAGAATAGACGTACGCTTTTTACGATTTGTTGCAGGTGTTTTGTCCTTCCAGGCGCGCGACTGAGATCTAGCGGATCTGGCGCCGGAAGTCCGTGCGGGAGAAAGCCACTTGAGTGCATAGCCTCGGCCTGCACCAATTCCGAAATACTCTAGCGGTACAGCACTCCCCCAAAGTTTTACGGCCACTGAAAGCCATAGCTTTCGGTGGCCGCCCATCACAGTTTTGCAAGTGGATTTGCGCTTGTGCCATCCATGCGGCTTATGCCGCACAAACGGACAAGCAGTTTCCATAAAAAAGCGGGGCTTGCGCCCCGCCTTATAAGCAACAAATGTTTCGGTTTTCAGGTTTGGAGGGAATGCTTCCCGCGGTTACCCGCCTTCCGCATTCCCTCATGCCTGTATTGCCGTAACGCAACTAACTAGAAGCGATACTTTGCACCGACCTGGATGGTACGAACGTCGCCGTTCTTGGAGGTAACTTCGCCGAACTGAGACGCAGTCGGTGTGAAGTTTGGGCCGCTCCAGTTCGGGTGGTTGATGAAGTTATAGACACCGGCATGGAACTCGAAAGCATTGCTCTCGTTGATCGGGAAGGTCTTCATCGCCGAAAGGTTCCAGTCCTGAACTCCTGGTTTGTTGATCTGGTTGCGAACGTGGTCTTCCATAGTAAAGGCGCCCGTTACAATGGTTGAAGTGTAGCCACCATTGACGGTGTCTTTAGCATAGGTCACGGGTGGGGGTGTGTAAATGGATGCACCACCATCCGTAGTTGTTGTGAACCACTTGCCACTGGTTGAGGTGCCATTGGGGCCGGCGAATTTCTTTGACAAGACAGATTTACCGGTGTGCTGCCAGAACTGGCCAGAATTGCTCATGCTGCCCTGTTCGCTAACGCCTGCGTAATCCACGTTGCTGGTAGCAACGCTGGAGGGTTGGCCGGTCTGCATCTGACCGACGCCGCTGATTTCCCAGTTGCCCAGGACTTGACCAGCAAGGTTATGCTGTCCCTTGAAGAAGGGGAGGGCATAAACATAGTTGATCATGATCGCGCTCTTGATGTTGTAATCGGCCTGGCCCCAGAGGTTCTTGTTGTAGTAGGTGTTAGGGTGGATGTCGTGGTAGTTTGAGCCGTTATCCGAGGTGTTGGAGAGCGACCAGGCAACTCCCAGAGTAGAACCAGCATTGAAGTGGGTCTGCCAGGCAAGCTGGAAGCCCTTGTACTTGGAGTTGGCCTGGCTCTGCATCTGCTGAATCGAGTTGAAGCCCTGATAGGGGCGCAGAGCAGCGGCGTTCACGCCGGGATTGGCATAAGTCGCGTTGACTGCGGGCTGGTTGATGTCATAGACGCCCCAGTTGTGATTGCCGACCGCTCCAACGTAGGCAACTGTAGCCACGGAACGGAGAGAGTTGAATTCACGCTGGAATGTAACGTTCCAGACGTACCTTGAGGGAGGCAAAAGCTTCTTTGCCATGCTGGTGATGGTGAGCGCGGGATAGACCGTCGAAGACAGGCCTGAGGTTGTGTTCTCGATCTGCTGGAAGGGCGAAGAAGCCGAGCCATTTGAGGAGATGGTGCTTGTCGGCTGGAACGGCGAGTTGCCGCCCGGGAAAACGTTGTCGACAATCAG
>JARLJJ010000203.1 GCA_031291275.1 Formivibrio sp. | reverse complement strand
CTCCTTGGCCAGACGACGTTGGGCCTCGTCATAGCCGCGGCGGGCTGCGCCAATGTCCACAAGAACATACTTGGACATCGCCTCAGCAGACGCCCAACCGCCGGCAGCCATGACGGTATGAGTATCAGCTCCGCCACGAAACAACGTTGTGGCCATGTTGTGCCTCAGGCGATGTGTTGACCACTTCTCGAAGCCGACTGCATTGACAATCTTGCCATGGCAATTCTTGCGAAGGACCTTATTGAAAAAGTACCTGAGTGAGGAAATTTGGCATGGCTGGCCCCAATTGTTTAATAGCAGATTGTCATGGGGACAATTGCAGTCTCGTTCCGTCAATAGTTCCAGATAATACTGCTTTGTTCGCTCACCAAAGAAGGCCCAACGCTCAACGTTCGACTTGTTCGGCAGACGAACAAATAGTGTTTGCCGTTTGATGTTTACATCTGAGAGACGCAGATGGCAGATTTCCGATATACGTAAACCTGCTTCAAGCGCAACTGCGGCCGCAAAGTGTAGGCGTGTATCACCGTGTGCCAGAAGGAGCTGCCAAGCAAGCTCGAGTTCTTCTTCGTCTAGAGGTCGGGGTTGGTAACGCTTTCTGGCATAGTTGTGAATCAGGCCGACGATTGGATTACCTCCCTTGTACCGACCCTCGGCGATCAACCACTTAAAGAAGGTTGAAATCTTGGAGATGTTATAGGCTGGGCTCTTAATACCTGCCTGTCTGGCCCAGGTAAGGAAGGCTGTGATGGTTTTTGGGGAAATCTCTCCGATCGTCCGGATTCCGATGGTATTCAGAAACTGAAAAAAAGGGCAGAGAGCGAGACGTGGCGTTCGAATGTCGCGATAGTGAGCGGAGGCAAAACCGTCGAGGTACTCTGCAAGGAGTCCAATGAAGGCCCCGCATGATTCACTTTCGTACTTGTTGGTAATGTAATGTGCCCGGTGTTGTTGCGAAATGAAGACAAGCCCGGATACATTGTTTTTCTTCTTGGTTCCAAGGAAGTGAAGGCCGCAACCACAGTCACAGATAAGGTCGCGGGTCCCTTTCCACTCACGCCGGTTGGCACACCTGGGCGAGCAAGTCAGAATACGAGCCGTCCTGCTGTAGAGGCCAGAGGGGATAAAATTTTCACATTGCGGGCCGTCGCACCTACGCTGGTTCTCTGCGATGTAAATGCCTGTCGTGCTCGCCTTAAGTATCTCGGCGCACTCGACCTTCCCGCAAAACCTGTATCGGGCGCCGGGCCATGTCTCATGTGCTGGGAGGGGGTCATTACAAATTGGGCAGTTTTTCTGCCCAGCTTCGAATCTGTGGATCTGTGCGGCTTTTGGCATTACAGCCTCCTTGATGCAGTTGTTTTGTAGGCGTTGATCAGTTCGTCAAGATCGTTCAGATCAAATCGCTCAACCCTCGCGATCCGGAGAGGTGTGATCTGCCTGGTATCGATTAAGGTTTGTAGTTGCT
>JARLJJ010000202.1 GCA_031291275.1 Formivibrio sp. | reverse complement strand
CAAATTCGCCGAAATATCCAATGCTTTTAGTTCCTTGCTCATGTCAAACCTCTCACTTTTCAAATGTAAAATATGTAAACACTTTCCAAATTTTGTTATCCCTGTCGCACAAGTGCCGCGTGCCAACAAGAACAACGAATGCTTTGCGGACCCTGCTTGAAATCCCGCCATCAAAACCTTTCCAACCACAGACTTCACCGACCCGGTGAGTGAACTCACCGCCTGACCTCGCTGAAATCCGTGGCAGAAAAATTTCGAATCAAACTTTAGCGATCATGCTCAGATAAACATCTTGATCGCGAATACAGCCAAGACCACCATCGATGCCCCCCCAATACGGGTCGAAATCTGGGCAAACGGCATCAAGCCCATGCGGTCGCAGGCAGAAAGAATCGCTACATCACCCGTGCCGCCCAGGCCACTGTGGCAAGCGGTAACCAGCGCCGATTCGACCTGATACATATTCAAGAACTTGCCGATAAACCAGCCAGACGAGATCATGGCAAGCACAGCACTTGCGCAAATGAAGAAGTAACCGATGGTGAAGGCACTGATCAAATCCTTCCAAGGCACATACAGAATGCCCAAGCCCACCAGCAGCGGATAAGTCATATTGGTCGTCATGAACTTGTACATCTGGGAAGCACCCTGTTCCATCCGCGCCGGAACAATTCGGGTCACCTTGGCCAGCGCAGCGCCAAGAATCATCAGAATCGGACCAGGAATGTGAAGTACCGGGGCCAGAAAGGAACCCATAATCCAGAAACTACAAGCGATCAACAAACCACAACCCATCAGTGGCAAATCAAACGGTTTTTCTGTGTTCATTTCCTTGAGCAGATCGTTGTCTTCACCGGTGCGCACCAGCAAGCCATTGCCGTTGTATTGCTTGTGATTGTCACCAATGCGCTTGATCAAGCCTGCAGCAATAATGGCAACGACATTGCCGATCAAAGCTGCCGGGATCATCATGGCAATCAGTTCGCCCTGCGGCTTGACCAGAATTTCCGCATAAGCCATGGACAAAGGCAAAATGCCTTCACCAATGCCACCACCCATGATCGGGATCAGGACAAAGAAGAAGGTTTTATAGGGACTAAAACCAAACAACAGGCCCACACCGATACCGACAACCGAGGCGGCAATCGTACCGACCAGCAGGGGGATAAACATCCGCATAAAACCCTGTATCAGCACCTTGCGGTTCATCCCCAACAAGCTCCCTGCGACCAGACAGGAAATGTAGAGATACAGGAAGTTGGAAGTCTTCATGATGGCAACCGTAGCCGCTTTCATGCTTGGATTGAAAAGCCCGTAAGCCAACAATGCCGAAGGTACGAACAGAGAAAGAATCGCAGCTCCGCCAATGGTCTTTAAAACCGGAATCTTGGCGCCGACATGTCCCAGTAAAAAACCGAACACCATGATGATGGCAAAACCACCAATCATGTCCGCTGGCAATTTTCCGACTATCGATGCACCAATCACGATGCAGGCAACTACCAAATACACCGGGAGCGGCATCGCCCCGACCTTGATGTCCATCAAACGGGGAATAGAACTTCCCGAAGCTGGCACATTTTCAACAACCGTTGAGTGATCCATTTACAACTTCTCCTCGAAGGTGCCCGATCTTCATGTCGGGCAAAAAGTGGAACAGGCAACTACCATTTCACCGGGATGCTGTTTTTGCCTTTCCAGGCTTCAGACCATCAAGCGTGTGAAATACGCACCCCTGCAACGATTTCCAGATCGCCCATACCATCAATGTCAATCTGGATCTTCCACTCCCTGTCACGATTTCTGCCGCATCAGGAATAATGTAGCCATACTCATTGCGCTACATACAATGCACAAGCCGTGCCAGGACCTTAAAAACAATCAACACATTGATTTTAAATATTAAAATAAATTAAAACCACAGCACTCATACAGTTATTCGGATAGAGCACATGCGCAACGTTCGGAAATCCGAACAATTTATTACGTAAATATCACCACAATAATTCGCACTAATTGGGAAAAGTACCAACAAAACCGCTCCATTACGTTGATACGGCACACTTTGTGCACACAAATTTGGCTTGTTAAGTTCGATTTCCGCAAAGAATCCCTTATCTTTGATCTCAACCAAAAGCTTTGGCGTCATCAGCGACCATTACTGCGATTTTTCTTTGTAAAAACAGGCAGAAATAGAGTGAAATTGTGAATGCGGTGAGTTCACATAAGTAGGGATCAAGGCCAAAGCAGACGGCTGGTGATTTTGCCAGCGCCCCGGGACAAGATTTCCCTCACGCAATCAGGAAAATCTGCTCCAATAGCAGACCATTGCTACCTCCTGATCACTGTTCTTCATGAAGAAATCCGATTACCGGCCAGTTTTTTTCTTGTTACTGGGCTGCCTCACTGCCGTTGGCCCACTCTCCATCGACATGTATCTGCCAAGTTTCCCAAGCATTGCAGCAGCACTCGCAACCAGCGATGGCGCTGTGCAATTTACCCTGGCGGCTTTTTTTATTGGACTCGCACTCGGACAGGCTTTTTACGGCCCGATTGCTGATCGCTTCGGCCGCAAGCCCCCACTATATGGCGGCTTAGCGCTGTATTTGCTTGCCACTGTAGGTTGTGCCTTGTCGACCAATATTGAGATGCTTATTTTCTGTCGTTTTATTCAGGCACTCGGCGGCTGCGCCGGTATGGTGGTTCCGCGTGCGATTGTGCGCGATCACTTTGAAGCACAAGGGGCTGCACGTGCGTTTTCTCTATTGATGCTTGTCATGGGCATTGCGCCAATCCTGGCACCCATCCTGGGTGGCTGGATTTTGCAATTCTCCAGTTGGCACGGTATTTTCTGGTGCATGGCGGTTTATGGCACGTTCTGCCTGATCTCCATTCACTTCGGCCTGGAAGAGTCTCACCCGGCCAACCCCAGCCAAAGGTTGCATCCCCTCACCACATTGAAAAGCTATGGCGGTTTATGCAAGGACCGCAGCTTTATCGGTAACGTCCTCGCTGGTGGCCTGGCTCAATCCGGAATGTTTACCTATATAGCAGGCTCGCCATTTGTCATCATCGAGCTGTGGCACATCCCTGCCCACCATTTCGGCTGGGTATTCGGCAGCAATGCGTTCGCCTACATCACAGCATCGCAAGTCAATGCCCACCTCTTGCGCAAGTACCGTATCGAAAACATCTTGCGGCGCGCATCTTGGGCCCCAGCAGGCTTCGGGCTGGTTCTACTTCTTTCCGGCACAACCGGGTTGGGCGGACTACCATTACTACTAATAGGGCTATTTGGATACATGATGAGCCTGGGCTTTATCAGCCCCAATACCACCGCCAATGCGCTGGCCAAACAGGGGCATCGCGCTGGATTAGCTTCGGCCTTGATGGGCAGCTTGCAATTCAGCCTCGCCACGCTGGCAAGTACCGCTATTGGCCTGATGCATGCCAAAAGCGCCTTGCCCATGACCGGCATCATGGCGCTATGCGGTGTCAGTAGCCTGATCCTGTATCGAACATTGGTAGCCAAGCCCCTCGGCCCTCTCCCGTAGAGAGCGCTTTTCCTTTAGAATCCCGACCCTTATCGCTCACTTTTTTGCAGGCTGAATTGCCATGAAATCCGCCGAAATTCGCCAGAAGTTCCTTGATTTCTTCGCCCAGAAGGGCCACCAGATCGTCGCCTCATCGTCGCTGATTCCCGCCAACGATCCGACCATCCTGTTTACCAACGCCGGAATGAACCAGTTCAAGGACGTGTTCCTCGGTTTTGACAAGCGCCCGTACAACCGTGCGACCACCTCGCAAAAATGCGTACGCGCCGGCGGCAAGCACAACGATCTGGAAAACGTCGGCTATACCGCACGCCACCATACCTTCTTTGAAATGCTGGGCAACTTCAGCTTTGGCGACTATTTCAAGCGCGATGCGATCCTCTTCGCCTGGGAATTCCTGACCTCCCCGGCCTGGATGAACCTGCCCAAGGAAAAGCTCTGGGTCACCATCTACGCCACCGACGATGAAGCCTTCGATATCTGGCACAAGGACGTCGGCCTCACCGCAGACCGCATCATCCGCATCGGCGATAACAAGGGCGCGAAGTACGCCTCGGACAACTTCTGGGCGATGGGCGACACCGGCCCGTGCGGCCCGTGTAGCGAAATCTTCTACGATCACGGCGCTCATATTCCGGGCGGATTGCCGGGCACCCCGGAAGAAGACGGCGACCGCTACATCGAGATCTGGAACAACGTGTTCATGCAGTTCAACCGCGACGAAGCCGGCGTGATGCATCCCCTGCCCAAGCCCTCGGTCGATACCGGCATGGGCCTGGAGCGCATTTCCGCAGTGATGCAGAAAGTGCACGCCAACTACGAGATTGATCTGTTCGTCGACCTGCTCAAGGCCGCGGCCAAGGTGACCGGCGTCGAATACAACCAGGAAACCCCGTCGCTCAAGGTCATCGCCGACCATATCCGCGCTTGCGCCTTCCTGATTGCCGACGGCGCACTGCCCGCCAACGATGGCCGCGGCTACGTACTGCGCCGGATCATCCGCCGCGCGATCCGCCATGGTTACAAGCTGGGCCAGAAAGGCCTGTTCTTCTACAAACTGGTCGCCCCGCTGGCCGACTTGATGGGCGATGCCTATCCGGAACTGCGCAGCCGCCAGGCACAGATCGAAGACGCGCTGAAGCTGGAAGAAGAACTCTTCGGCAAGACCGTCAACCACGGCATGGAACTGCTGGAACAGGCACTGGCCGGCGGGAAAACCGTGCTCGATGGCGCGACCGCCTTCAAGCTGGCCGATACGTTCGGTTTTCCGATCGACCTGACCGCCGACATCTGCCGCGAGCGCGGCTTGGGTGTCGACATGGCCGGTTTTGAAGCCGCACTCGAAGCCCAGCGCCAGCAATCCAAGGCCGCCGGCCACTTCAAGATGGCCGCAGGTCTGGCCTATGAAGGTGCAGCTTCCTGCTTCCACGGCTACAACGAGACCAGCCGCGAAGCCACGGTACTCGCGCTCTACAAAGGCAGCGACCCCGTATCCGAACTGAAGGCCGGCGACGAAGGCGTGATCGTGCTTGACCACACCCCGTTCTATGCCGAATCCGGCGGACAATCGGGCGACGTGGGCGAAATCTTCGCCACAGGTGGCGTGGATGCCCTGTTCGACGTAACCGACACGCAAAAGGTGAAAGCCGACGTTTTTGGCCATCAAGGCAAACTGTCGCGGGGCGGCCTCAAAGTCGGCGACACGGTCACGGCCACTATCGACCTGCACAAGCGTACCGCCACGACGCGCAATCACTCGGCTACCCACTTGCTGCATGCCGCATTGCGCGACGTTCTGGGCAAACATGTCGAGCAAAAAGGCTCGCTCGTCACTTGGGAGCGCACCCGTTTTGACTTCTCGCACCCGAAAGCCGTGACCGCAGAGGAGATCGCCAAGGTCGAGCAACTGGTCAACCACGTCATCATGCATAACCACCCGGTAGCTATTGCCAGCATGGGCTATGACGATGCAATCAAGGCCGGTGCCATGGCATTGTTCGGCGAGAAGTATGGCGATGAAGTACGCGTGGTCAAGATGGGCGAATTTTCGACCGAACTGTGTGGTGGCACCCATATCGAACGTACTGGCGATGTCGGTTTCTTCAAAATCACATCCGAAGGCGGCGTTGCCGCAGGCGTGCGCCGGATTGAAGCCGTGACCGGCGAAGGTGCACTGACCTTGGTACAAGCCCAGGAACGCGAAACCAAGGAAGCATTGGCTCTGGCACAAGCCCAACCAGGCGAACTCGTCGGCAAGCTTGGTCGCATCCAGGATCACGTTAAGAGTCTGGAAAAGGAACTCGCCCGCCTGAAAGCCAAACTGGCGGCAAGCCAAGGCGATGAAATCGCCGATGCCGCTATCGAAATCAACGGAGTGAAAGTACTGGCCGCGCAACTGGAAGGCGCCGACACGACTGCGCTGCGTGAAACCCTCGACAAATTGAAAGACAAGCTAAAAACCGCCGCGATTGTGCTGGCTTCGGTTGCAGACGGCAAGGTCACATTGATTGCCGGCGTAACCGCCGATACAACTGCCAAGATCAAGGCCGGTGAGCTCGTCAACTTTGTCGCCCAACAGGTCGGCGGAAAAGGTGGTGGCCGTCCTGACATGGCACAGGCCGGAGGCACGCAACCGGAATATCTGGCGGCAGCCCTGCTTTCGGTCAGCGACTGGGTCCGCGCAAAACTTTAACAGGGTATCAAAGCAAAACGGCCAGCACCATGCTGGCCGTTTTGCTTTTCCGTACCATCCGCTTCATGACATTTCGTCCACTGAACCGACCTGATCACGTCCGTTGGACTTGGCTTGGTACAAACCGGCATCGGCCTTGTCCAGCAACATGGATGGCGTCATTTGATCCCCTTGCCCTGGCATCAACGATGTCAATCCTAGACTGATGGTCACAACATGCGCATCAGAGTGGTCATGAGGCAAATTAAGTTCTTTCACTTGCCGACGCATCCGCTCCGCCACCTGCCATGCTCCGCCCAGATCCGTATCTGGCAAAAGTACGACAAATTCCTCCCCACCGTAACGGGCCAGCATATCTCCGGGGCGCGTCAATGAAATCAGCAAGGCACGCGCCACGGCACGCAAACAAGCATCCCCGGCGCCATGGCCATATCGGTCATTAAACAACTTGAAGTGGTCAACGTCCCCCATCACCAAGGATAGCGGTTGACCATCGCGCACGGCGCGTTTCCACTCCACCTCGAATCGTTCGTCAAAATGACGGCGATTGGGAATCCCCGTCAAGCCATCGATCAGCGCCAGCTTTTCCAACAAATCATTTTTTTGCTTGAGTAAGACATGGTTATGCACACGCGCCCGGACAATCGGCAAGTGATAGGGTTTGACTATATAATCCACGGCCCCCAGATTCAGTCCGTATTCCTCATCTTCATTTTCATCGCGAGCCGTCACAAAAATAACCGGAATATCTTGGGTACTCTCATCGCGCTTGAGACGTCGGCAGACCTCATAGCCATCCATGTTTGGCATCATCACATCGAGCAAAATCAAATCCGGCTGTGGTGAGCGCTTCACGATACGCAAGGCATCTTCACCACTGCTGGCGACACGTATGCGATAGTCAGCCTTGAGTGCTTCAGCCAGTATCTGGATATTGGCCGCCACGTCATCGACAATCAGAACAATCGGCTTGGCTATTTCTTCCATCACAATGCCCCCTCAGTCATGCCCATCATGTTTGCCAATACCTGCCACTCTTCTTTGGCAACAGCATAATTGAACGCATTTAGCGCACGCAACAAGCGTTGCACTGGCAAGGGATAGTCGGCAAACCGCTGCATCAATTCCTGCTGCAACGCCTCCGGCACCAATTCCTGCTCTTCCAGCAACATTGCAAGCCGACCCAATAATAGGCGGCATTTTTCCACATCCAGCGTTTCTCCTTCGGCACAAGGATCGCCTCCTGGCGGCCAGGCTCGGGCAACCTGCAGCGCGGCACTCAGCGCCAACATAAAATCGGAAAGGGAGGCCGGCGCGACTTCTGCCCGCAACTCAGACTCCAACCGACAAGCGGCTTGGTACAAGCGCTCCGCCCCCAGATTGCCGGATGCGCCTTTGAGTGCATGCACCAGACTGCGTGCACCCGACCAGTCGCCTTCAGCAAGCTTTTCAGTCAACCTCTCACGAAAATCGGCGAAGTCCCCCGCGAAGTACGCCAGCAAGCGATAAAAAAAGGCGAAGTCCCCCCCAGTCACCTGAATAATTCGCGCCAGGTCAAAACCAGGCAAATCGAGGATACCTTCCCCCGGCTCACCTTGAATGTTCGGCTTGGGCAACTGCGCCAAAGCAGGCTCATTGGGTCGAATCCAGCGTTGCAACACACTCAGCAATTTTTCTCGATCAATCGGCTTGGGCACATAGTCATTCATGCCTGCCGCCGAACACGCTTCGCGATCCTCTGGCAACACCGCGGCCGTCATAGCCAGCACGGGCAAGTCTTTCCACCGCGGATCGGCTCGTAGTCTGCGCGTGGCTTCAAGCCCGTTCATTTCTGGCATATGAATATCCATCAACACGGCATCGAACGATTCCCGTGCCAGCCAATCAAGCGCTTCCTGCCCATTATTCGCCAGCACGACTTGCATTCCAACCTGAGCCAGAAACTCGCGGGCTACTTGCTGATTGATTGCGTTATCCTCGACAAGAAGAATCCGCGCCCCTGCCAGTCCGTGCGGCCCGGTAACTTCATCATCGACATGAAGCGCAGGCAGACGGCCACCGCCGGACAAGAGGTTGACCAGCGCATCAAACAAGCCCGATGGCGTTACCGGCTTGAGTAATACCACGGCATTCCCTGCTGCTTCAGCGGCTTGAGATGCTTCATCGCGATGGCTCGTCGAAGCCATGACCATGAGAGGCAAAGGATGAGCAATGCCCATTTCACGTTGACCGGCACGCATACGATCAACCAGCACCATTCCATCAATCCCGGGCATTTTCCAATCAAGCAGCGCCAAGTCAATCGTGACAGGGGATGACTGTATACATTGCACTGCTTCTGCCTCTGAAGCAGCAAGAAGCACGCCATACCCCCACGCTTCCAATATCTGGCGAAGCATTTCGCGCGAAGAGGCCAGATCGTCCACCACCAGCACCTGCAAATGTTCAAATGCCGGACGAGCCCGTCCCTGTGCCGAGGGGGTGACCTCACAATGCGCTGTAAAGCGGAAGGTACTGCCAACTCCCGCCTCGCTCTCGACTGTGATTTCGCCGCCCATCATATGCACCAGACGCTGGCTAATTGCCAACCCCAACCCGGACCCCCCATACCGGCGAGTAATCGAACCATCGCCTTGACTGAAGGGTTCAAACAGGTGTCGCAACTGTTCGGCAGTCATGCCGATCCCGGTATCCCGTACGCTACACTCCAGTAGCTCCACACTTTCGCCTTGGGATGCCGCCCGCACAGTAATGGTAATCTCACCATGCTCGGTAAATTTAATGGCATTGCCGACAAGATTCGATAGCACCTGTCCGATCCGAAGTGGATCGCCCTTGAGCGTTAGCGGCAATCCAGGATCAATGGCATAAACCATCTCGATCCCTTTTTCTTCAGCGGAGAAGATAAAGAGATTGGTGATGTTTTGCAGCACCTCATCCAGATTGAATTCAACCGATTCAATCTCCAGGCGTCCGGCTTCGATTTTGGAGTAATCAAGAATATCGTTAAGAATGCCCAGCAAGGAACGCGAAGAAAGGTGGATTTTCTGCAAGTAATCGCGTTGCTTCAAATTGAGGTCAGTTGACAATGCAAGCTGTGCCAAGCCGATCACTGCATTCATTGGCGTACGAATCTCATGACTCATATTGGCAATGAATTCGCTCTTGGAACGATTGGCGTTTTCTGCGGCCCGTTTCGCTTCGCGCAAGATTTCTTCGGCCGCCTTGAAATCCGACAAATCGCTGGCTACCACCAGTAGCAGATTCTCACCGCGCATACGGATACGGATAAAATCAATCGACATCCAGGCAGACCGCCCAAACAAAGCAGTAAGAGGACCTTCAAAATGCTTTGGAATACCGGACTGCAGCACTTCATTCGCCAAAACTGTGATCCCGCTTTTCTCAGAATGTGCGCTATTGATCAGATTGAAACCGATCAAGCTCCGATCGCCGGATCCCATGATATGTTCGGCTGATTTATTGGCAAGAACAATCTCGCCATTTTCCGAAGTCACTACAATTCCAGAAGTAGTTTTTTCAATCACCTGCTGACTGAGTTCACCCAACTCAGCGATCTGCTGCTCAGCCAATCGACGCTCGCTCAAATCCACGAACATACTCAAGCGCACATTGGCCATGGCACTATGGTGCACTTCAAAACTGCGCTCTTCACCTGATTTGCAATGAATTCTGGCTTCGTCCGGCTCAGGCGATTGCCCTGTCTCCAAGGCATAATCAACTCGTTCTACCCAGCGCGCCTTGATTATTTCGCGATAGTCCGGATCGGGATATGCCAGGGGCCACCAATGATCCATATCCTGAATTTCTTCAGGAGAATAGCCAATCTGCTCGCGGAATTGACGATTGACGAAGGTCACATGACTATTTCGTCCGTCAGTGACCAGCATCGGAACAGGTGAATTATCCAGTAATAATCGCCAGCGTTTTTCTGCCTCATGCAATTCTGTTACATCCACACCGAAGGAGATCGCACACAAACCGGACTCAATATCGACCACTCGACTGTTTTGCCAGGAAATAATGCGTTCATCACCCAGTCGAGTCGTCACAGGGCTTTCAAACTCCAATTGAAATGGTCCATCGCCCAGGACTCTGCCAATTCGCTCTTGAGTACTGAGGTAAGCGGTTCGCGGCACCATCAATTCAAACCAGTTTTTACCGAGCACATCTTCCCTCCCGTACCCAGTCAACCGTTCTGCAGCAGCATTGAAAATCAGCACATGCCCACGCCTATCGAATCCAACCACCATCACATTGGCGGTTTCGATCAAGCGTTCTGCGAACTCTTTGGAACGGCGCAGTTTGTTTTCCATACGCAGCCGCTCTGAAATATCGCGGTGTATCGATAAAATGGCCGGTTCCCCATCGTATTCCACCAGTCGGGCACTGATTTCGATGGGGACACGCAATCCCTCGCTGGTCACCGTCATCGAGTCGAACAAGGCCCAACCTTTTTCACGAACCAGCGCCAGTAGCTCTTCGTCGCTCAGATAGGCTTCTGGCGCAAAAATATCCGTCGGGTAAAACTCCAGCAATTCATCGCGGCTATATCCGAACAAGCGGCATGCAGCAGGGTTTACGTCCGCATAAGGTTTATTTAGCGGCCGGATCAGGATTGCATCGACAGCGCCATCAAACAGTGCCCGATAGTGTCGCTCGGAGTAGCTCAGCCGCTCTTCGGTCAATTGCAAGGCATGTACATCTTGCTCAATCGCACTGGCCATGTCGTTGAAAGCGCGAGCGAGATGCTGGATTTCCGCCACGCCGGATTCATCTGTTCTCACCGAATAATCACCCAAGGCGATCTGTTGGGCTTGCATTCCCATACGCGCCATCGGATGAATCAATCGGCGTTCAATCCAGGCCGCAAGCATGCCCAAGGCCACGAGCACGATCAGTGACAATCCTCCAGCCAACAGCAACAAATTGCGTTGATGAAGAACCTGCTCCGCCACGCGTTTGTCAGTTTCGCTATCTACGTGCTGCAAAAACTGTTGCAGCATCTCTCCGATCACAGCGCGTTCATTCAGGTATGCCGGGCTATACATCATGTGTAGAGCCAAGGGCAAATTAGGAAAACCGGCAGAGAACGCGGCGTTGGGTTGCTGGCCGTTAATCGCTGCAATAGCCTTGAGGTCAACGTCCATCAATTTTTCGGACCGAGCCAGTATTGCCATCAAGGACGCAATATCGTCCGCAGGAAGTTTGTTCTGGCGTAGCTGGTCGTAATAAGACAGGCGTACCCCCTCTTGTGGCTTATCCTGCGATGCCAAGCGTTGTTGCCAATAGTTACCGTTGTAGTTCAACGGGCGCGGTTTTTTACCACTGCGGATATCCGCGATCTCGTAATAAAAACTTTCAAAACGTTTGTCGCTGGTAGCCACATAGGCACGCGCCATACTGGTAAGCTGATCCGAACTGCTATGCAGCTCATCAGCCAATCGGTAGCGCAAAGTCCGTTGATCCTCAAGTTGCCGGATTGCAAGCTGGCTACTGTGTATGTTCAACAGCGTCGTGCCGAGCACAACCAGCACCGCAAGCATGGCAACAATGAACAACAAGACCGGGGTTTTTATTTTCAAGCTGTGCTCCAGAACACTCGACTAAACACTTATCGTTGATAGTAGCAGGGACAGGCTAAAATCGGACTTTGCTTTTGCTACAAGTCCTGCCTGCGGTATGCTTTCGCCACATCTATGAAAATTGCCTATCTGATTCTAGCCCACGCCCATCCGCAACAGCTTGGTAGCCTGGCTGCGCGCTTGGCTGCTCCTGGGGTGCATCTGTATTTACATATTGATGCCAACACCCCGCGCGAAATTTTTTCCGCGATGCAAACTGCTGTAGCAAACACCAAACTCCCTGCCACCTGGATCCAGCGCCAACCCTGCCGTTGGGGCGGTTTTTCGTTGGTCGATGCCACGCTACGCTTGATACGAACGGCACTTGATGATGGCTGCGACTGGCTGATACTGCTTTCCGGGCAGGATTACCCCCTGCACCCGCACACCGCCATTACAGAGAAGTTGACCCAATCCGGCGCCGCCGGATTTATCGATATGCGTAACCTGACACAATTTGATGTGCGTTACCGCTATGAAGCGTTTCACTGCGAGCGCTTGAATGGAAACTCTGCCGGCCGCCTGCTGCAAAAATTGCAACGCACCATCAATCACTACGGTCTGCGCCGTCGTTTGCCTCACCCACTGCGCGAAGTACACGCCGGCTCGCAGTGGTGGATGCTTTCTGCCCCAGCCTGCCGCTGGCTACTGGATTTTTGCGCGGCATACCCGCAAGTAGTGCGTTTTTTCCGTCGCACACTGGTACCCGATGAAATGTTCTTCCAGACACTGCTCTGGCACAGCGCTTTTGTCGATCAGCTGGTTGCCGACCCATTGCGACTCATCGAATGGCAGGACGGGGCATGGTCGCCTCGCACCTTTACAGAACAGGATCTAGCACAACTGCAGGCAAGCCCAGCCTTGTTTGCGCGCAAATTCTCGCCGGACGGCAAGGTTGCCGCCCTGCTTGATGCCATCCATGACAATCCAACGCACGAACACTGCTGATCAGCCCGCCCCTACACCACCACCGACACTCTTCGTTGATCCTATGGGCATCAGCGTGAATTTGCCATTCGAGATATTTACCGAGGCACAGATAAGGCAACCGGCTTTCACTCAATCTTCGTGAAGACCGGCAGCCCGATGCTTATCCGTGCGGCATCTTAAAATTGATATCCAGAGAGAGCTGCATTGAATTGAATGTAACGACACACAGGCCAGCCGGCAGTACATGAGTTGGCAGTTTCGATGCCAGGTTGAATATTGTTGATGCACTGCGCGCCGAATAACCGCACAAGCAGATTGATGCCAACCTACAATGCCCGCCAGAGAATCCCAGGCCAATCGCGCCCGGTCAGCTTCGGCCGCGCATTGAACACATCGTAGTTCACCGTTTCGATCTTCTTCAGCACCCGGTCACCAGCGGCGACAATGGTGCGAATTTCCAACCCGATGCGACCCGGCAGTCGTCGCCCCAGTGGCTGGCCTTCGTACAACAAGGCTCGTGTTCGGGCTACTTGAAAAGCCAGAAGATCGCGCATTTTGTTATCCATGCGACCATCAGCGATTTGCGCCTCGCTCACGCCAAAACGGATCAGGTCTTCCTGCGGCAGGTAAACCCGCGCTTTTTGCCAGTCGATCGCCACATCCTGCCAGAAATTGATCAACTGCAAGGCCGAACAGACGCAATCAGATTGGCGCAAATTTTCCGCCGAAGCCTCGCCAAAGATATGCAGAAGAATCCGTCCGACCGGATCCGCCGAGCGGCGGCAGTAATCGAGCACCGAGGCATAATCGGCATAACGCTTGACTGCTACATCCTGACGGAAGGCGGAAAGCAGATCCTTGAACAATTGCACTGGAATCCGGTGCATTGCGATATGCAGCACCAGAGCGGTAAAAATCGCCCCGTTCGGCATATCGCCCAGAGCAATCCGATCTAGCTCATCGCTACAAACATCGAGCGCCGCAACCCGCTCGGCATCCGAAGCCTCGCCTTCGTCGGCCAGATCGTCCGCGTAGCGGGCAAAACGATACACCGCCGCCACAGCAGGGCGAAAACGCGCCGGCAGCAGGAAAGAGCCTACCGGGAAATTTTCGTAATGTTCGACAGATTGTTCAGAAGTCAGGGAAGGCATGGCAACAAGCAGTAGTTTGCAAAGATGCTGAGCATAAAACAAAAAGGCGGGGAAACCCGCCTTTTTGTTGAACTTGCCAATCGAAAAATCCGATTAGAAGTCGGTACGCAGACCCAGAGAGACAGCACCAACCTTGCCACCCGCCGCTGAAGTCGCGCCATTGGCCAACGAAAGAGTATCACCGATGGTTGCATTGCTACCCGACTTCAGAAAGTTCACAGCTGCCAGGGCAGAAGTGTTCTTGCTCAGTGCGTACTTGGCAGTCAACAGATAATGCTTAGCGCCGCTGTCCGACACAGCAGAAACATCCGAGCCCTTAATGTCGTTAAGTTGATAGTAGTAAGTACGGAATGCCCACTTGCCAATTTCGTATTCTGCACCCAAGCCGAAGTCGTCTTGACGGGCATCGGTACCAATAGCGAAGGTATTCTTGACACGCTCCCAGTGAGCACTCAAAGTCAAACCAGCAACCGGCTTCACACCAGCACCCACCAAGTAGCTGTCAGAATGAGCACCACCGGCAGGAGACGGGGAGAAATCAACAACAGTTGCATCTTTATAACGCTGGTACGCGGCACCAGCATTAAACAAGCTGGTGCTATAGTTTGCTACAGCTGAGTAAGAAAACGTAGAAGCAGTACTGCTTCTTCTGGCGTCACCCGCCGAAGCAGCGATTGTCAAGCCACCAAAGGAAGGAGATACATATTTCAGGCTTGAGTTGCGGGCGCCATTTATGCCTTGGTTATAGAGGTTGGAGTCATCAGAAATGCCCCAAGTATCATCAAGAACCGGCGAAAGGTAAGTTGCATCGGCATAGGCGCTGACCATCTGGCCAGCAGAAAACGTACCAAAGTCGCCCTTCAGTCCAATAATTTGATCACGGGAAGCCCAATCGTTCGGGGAATTAACCCGACCACCAACGTGCAAGCGCTCTTCCGACTTCCAGATTAGGGTCAGACCGCTATCCAGCTTGTCTTCGCCCTTGAATCCAAGAACGGACTTTTCGTCAACCAACCGCACTTGGGAGATCCCATTGCCCTTGCTGTATTCAACGGACGTACGCAGTGCGCCATAAACGGTGACATCAGCAAAAGCCGGAGCGGCGAAAACAGCTGCAACGGATGCAGCAAACAGAGCGCGTTTAAACATATTTTTATCCTTTGTAGAAGAAGTCTTGTGCACACATTCAAGGCGGTAACGATTCGCAACCGTCTTTCTGCCAAGGCTACCTACCCGCCTACAATCATGCAATGTTGTTGACGTTTTTACGGCCAACATGTCGCCCTACTGCAACATTGCGGCAAACCCTTACCGTTATAAAAAAAGCCACCCAAAGGTGGCTTTTTAACTGCAAAAACAAAGTATTATTTAGCAACCACACGAACCATTTCCAACACCTTGTTGGAATAACCCCATTCGTTGTCGTACCAGGAAACGACCTTGACGAAAGTACTATCCAAGGCAAGACCTGCTTCAGCATCAAACACGGAAGTGCAAGATTCACCGCGGAAATCAGTGGAAACAACCTTCTCTGTGGTGTAACCCAGCACGCCCTTCATCGCACCTTCAGAAGCGGCCTTCATTGCGGCACAAATTTGTTCGTAAGTAGCTTCTTTGTTCAGTTCCACCGTCAGGTCAACAACAGAGACATCGGAAGTCGGCACGCGGAAAGCCATACCGGTCAGCTTCTTGTTCAGCGCTGGAATCACTTTGCCCACAGCCTTGGCCGCGCCGGTTGACGACGGGATAATGTTTTCCAGAATACCGCGACCACCGCGCCAATCTTTGTTGGACGGGCCATCAACAGTCTTCTGGGTAGCCGTAGCAGCATGCACAGTAGTCATCAAACCACGCTTGATGCCCCAGGTGTCGTTCAACACTTTGGCTACAGGAGCCAGACAGTTGGTAGTGCAGGAGGCGTTGGAAATGATCTTCTCGCCGGCATAAGCGGTGTGATTCACGCCATACACGAACATCGGGGTGTCGTCTTTGGATGGGGCTGACAGTACCACTTTCTTGGCACCAGCCTGCAAGTGAGCCGAAGCTGTAGCGTTGTCAAGGAATAGACCCGTGGATTCCACAACGACGTCGGCACCTACTTCATCCCACTTCAGTTCAGCAGGATTCCTGACGGAGGTCAGGCGAATCTTCTTGCCATTGACAACCAAGGTATTTCCTTCAACCGACACTTCGCCCTTGAATTTTCCATGTACAGAATCGAACTTGAGCATATAAGCCAGATATTCCGGCTCGAGCAAATCGTTGATGCCAACGATTTCGATGTCTGCAAAGTTGTATACGGCAGCGCGGAACACCATACGACCAATGCGGCCGAAGCCGTTAATACCAACCTTAATAGTCATGCGTCTTCTCCTGATAAATGGACAAAAAATAACATCGCGCAAGAATGCACCAACCAGACAATCTTACCCTTGCGCAACAACAAAAAACTTTATTAAAACCGGCTAAATCAATCGAAAAAAAAGCTTTTCGCTCATACAGTGCGACCAGCCCGATCAATCTCCGACAAAAAGACTGCACCCACCTTGCTCAGATCCCGTGGCATTGGCCCGGAATATACCAAACAACTCGCGCCCCATTCCCAATGCGTTGCGTGAAAGATCAACCTCAATGCATTTACGCGCTGACCACTCCTCGGAGTTGATGCACACATCGAGTGTCCCTGCATTCGCATCCAATCGGATCACATCACCATCGCGCACTTTAGCCAACGCACCGCCCATTTTAGCCTCGGGGGTCACATGTAGCGCAGCAGGCACTTTACCGGATGCACCGGACATGCGCCCATCAGTCACCAAGGCCACACGGTAGCCCTTGTCGAGCAACACACCCAACGTTGGAATCAATTTGTGCAGCTCCGGCATCCCATTAGCTCGCGGCCCCTGGAAACGCACAATCGCCACAAAATCCCGATCAAGCTCCCCGCGATTGAATGCCGCGGTCACCTCTTCCTGATCATTGAAACAGAGCGCTGGCGCCTCAATCAGTCGATGCTCAGGCTTGACTGCAGAAATCTTGATAACGGCCCGACCCAGATTGCCGGCAACCAGTTTAAGTCCACCCTCGGCACTGAAGGGCTGATCTGCTGAATGCAGCACTGTTTCATCGGCCGAAGCCTGTGCAATTGCATGCCATTGCAGGGAATTATCTCGCAGCTCTGGCGCTTGGGCATAACGGTGCAACCCAGGGCCTGCTACTGTCTGTACATCCGCGTGCAAATAACCTGCATCGAGTAATTCACGAATCACAAACGCCATACCGCCAGCAGCATGGAACTGATTCACATCTGCCGGACCATTAGGGTAAATCCGCGCCAATAATGGCACCAAGGCCGACAGCTCACTGAAATCAGTCCAGTCGATCAAGATGCCTGCAGCCTTGGCAATGGCGACCAAATGCAATGTGTGATTGGTTGACCCACCCGTCGCCATGAGCCCCACAATACCGTTCACAATGGCTTTTTCATCGACGATTCGACCCACCGGCGTGTACTGGGCGCCTTGTGCTGTAATCTCAACAGCTCGACGTGCGGCCGCTGCAGTTAAAGCATCGCGCAATGGCGTATTAGGAGGAACAAATGCGGCGCCGGGCAGATGCAAGCCCATGATTTCCATCAGCATCTGGTTTGAGTTGGCCGTACCGTAGAACGTGCAGGTACCAGCCCCGTGATATGCACTCTCTTCCGAAGCCAATAGCGCATCCTTGCTGGTTTTTCCTTCAGCATACAACTGGCGCGTTTTGGATTTCTCACTATTACTAATACCGCTGAGCATAGGTCCGGCAGGAACAAACACCGCAGGCAGATGACCAAAGCTCAATGCGCCCATCAACAGTCCGGGCACAATCTTGTCACACACCCCCAAGCATAACGCGGCATCAAACACATTATGCGAAAGCGAAACAGCCGTAGAAAGCGCAATTACATCGCGGCTGAATAGTGACAGCTCCATCCCTGCATAACCCTGTGTCACACCATCGCACATGGCCGGCACCCCACCTGCCACCTGTGCAGTAGCCCCTGCTTCGCGCGCAGCGGCTTTGATAATGGCGGGATACCGCTCGTAAGGCTGGTGCGCCGAGAGCATGTCGTTATATGCGGAAACAATAGCCAAATTAGGCTGGCGTAATGCCCGTAAAATCAACTTATCTTCGCGCGGTGCTGCAGCCCATGCGTGCGCTTGATTAGCACAGGCCAATGCGTCACGAACAGGGGAAGTTTTGGCCGCGGCTGCTATTTGCTGCAAATACCGGCTTCGCGTGACTTCGCTGCGCCGAATAATGCGTTCGGTAATAGCAACAATACCGGGATGAAGAGGCATAGCAGAACACTCCGCAACAAAGTCACCCGCAGTACGCAGGCATACATTAACAAGGAGGAAACGGGTAGTTTTACTACAACAGACCCGTGATTTCAACCCATCACACCCCAATACGACCGAGATGAGTCGAACACATAAAACGGCAGCAAGCTAGGGAATACAAGTTCATTCACAAGCAGAAGAAACACAAAACTGTTCGTTTTTACCTTTGCCGCACAGCCAGCTACTGTAGTAGGATTAACAGTTACTACACTACAAATTGTCCGCTTGGACTTTAACCCTTTGGCCGCGAGGATTATTCGACAATGAAGGCAACGTACCCTCCTTTTGACATGGTGCTTTTTGGCGGCACGGGTGATTTGGTTATCCGCAAACTGCTCCCAGCACTTTATCACCTTCATCGTGGAAATAAACTGCCGGAAGGCCGAATTGTCTGCTTGGGACGTTCACAGCCTGATACTGCAACCTATCTCGAAAAAATTCGCCCACAAGTTGAAGACTATTTGGGCACTTTTTTTGCCTTGGATATCTGGGAAGCATTTACCCAGCGCATTGACTTCCTGCAACTTGATGTTGAAAACCCGGGCGACTTCCAAAGCCTGGGAAAACTTCTCGATAAACATCCTGGTCGTGCACGGATATTCTACCTATCCACCAGCCCGGACTTGTTTGCTGGCGTCTGCCAGAACATTGCTGCTGCCAAACTGAATTTGGGCAATTCGCGCGTCGTGCTGGAAAAACCACTGGGACATGATCTGGATTCTTCCAACCAGATCAACGATACCGTCGGCGCCTACTTTACCGAGCAGCAAATTTACCGCATCGACCATTACCTGGGTAAAGAGCCGGTACAGAACCTGCTCGCCCTGCGTTTTGGCAATACCTTTCTGGAACCGCTCTGGCGCCGCGAATGGATCAGTGACGTGCAGATCACGGTTACTGAACAGGTGGGCGTGGAAAGCCGGGCAGCATTCTATGACCATACCGGGGCACTGCGCGACATGGTGCAAAATCACCTGTTGCAACTGTTATGTATCGTCGCCATGGAACCGCCCGCTTCGATCAACGCCGACGCGGTACGTGACGAAAAACTCAAAGTATTGCGCTCGCTCAAACCGCTTGATCAAGAAGGCCTGCTGACCAAGGTGGTGCGTGGCCAATATCGCGCCGGGGCCGCCGAAGGCAAACCGGCAGATGGCTATCAGGACGAGCCCGGTGTCGCGCCGCATTCGCGCACCGAAACCTTTGTGGCGCTCAAGACCGAAATCAGTTCCTGGCGCTGGGCCGGCGTGCCTTTCTATCTGCGCACCGGCAAGCGCATGTCCGAGCGCCTGGCAGAAATCGTGGTCAATTTCCGCAAGGTACCGCACTCGATTTTCGGCCGCCAGCCCATGACACCAAACCGTCTGGTCATCCGCCTGCAGCCCAATGAATCCGTGCGCTTGCACTTGATGGCTAAACAACCAGGCGATCAAATGCGCCTGCGCCCTGTCTTTCTTGATCTCGATTTCAAAGAGGTATTTGAATCGCGCTCGCCGGAAGCCTATGAGCGCCTGTTGATGGATGTGATTCGTGGCGATCTTTCACTGTTCGTGCGTCGCGATGAGCAAATCGCAGCCTGGAAATGGGTTGAACCCATTCTTGAAGCGTGGGAAAGTAATCCGGAAGGTCCCAAACCCTACACCGCAGGCACTTGGGGACCGGCGGCATCGTCCGCCCTACTCTCGCGCGACGGCCTATGCTGGCACGAGGAGGCCTGACATGTCAGAACCAAGCAAACCCACGTGGCACATCAGTAACACCAGCACCGACCTCGACAGTGAATTGGCCAACTTCGTCGCCGATCGCCTTAGAAAGGGAATCGCAGCGCGCGGCACGGCCAGCTTGGCCGTTTCTGGCGGTCGAACCCCTGCTGGATTTTTGCGTACGCTCGGAATCCAGTCACTTGACTGGTCACGCATCTATATCACCCTTGCGGATGAACGCTGGGTTCCGGAAGAGCACACAGACAGCAATACTCGCCTCGTTCGGGAGACTCTGCTCGCCGGGCTCGCAGCCAAAGCCAATTTCATTCCGCTCTACAACAGCGCCGAAAATGCTGCTGCCGGACAACCCAAAACGGAGCAATGTCTATCCGCCCTGCCTTGGCCCCTGGACGTCCTCGTTCTTGGCATGGGTGACGATGGTCACACCGCCTCGCTATTCCCGCAGGCACCGGAACTGGAAAATGCCTACGCTACATCAGCCCACTGTGCTGCCATCACGCCAATCACAGCTGCGCATTCACGCATCACACTGAGCCTTTCCGCCTTAATTTCAGCACGTAATTTGCTCGTACACATCACCAGTGAAAGCAAACGACAATTATTAAATGCGGCACTCACCCAAGCTGCTACACCATTTCTCCCCATTCGACGCGTCCTTGATGCCTCTGCAAACGCCCATGTGTTTTGGACCCCTTGAAAAAATAAAAGTACCTTACATAAAACAACCGGGCCAGGCCCGTATCAGGAAAATATCATGCTTGAAAAAATCAGATCCGCACTTGACTCACTAAGCAAATCCGAACGCAAAGTTGCTGAATTGGCACTGGCTCAACCGAATTTAGTGGCCCACGCACCTATTGCCCACATTGCCGATCTTTCCAACGTATCGCAGCCTACCGTCATCCGCTTCTGCCGATCACTCGGTTGCGCAGGCCTACAGGACTTCAAGCTACGACTGACTCGCAGCCTGGTTTCTGGCGTGCCTTACGTGCACTCAACCGTCATGCCGGGAGACTCGGCCCACGACATTGCCCGCAAGCTCTTTGATAGCAACATCTCGCATCTGATGCGCTGCCGCAATGAGCTTGACACCGATGCACTGGAACGCGCCATCAACATCCTCGGTCATGCACATCAGATCGATGTCTATGGCCAAGGACAGTCCGGTGCGGTCGCGATCGACGCACAAAACAAATTTTTCCGCCTCGGCGTGCCAACCATGTCCTACACCGACCCGCACATGCACGGCATGTCAGCCTCGATGCTGAAGCCAGGAGATGCAGTTATTGCCATTTCCAATTCTGGGCGCACCCTCGATCTGATCCGCTCAGTAGAAATCGCACGCGATGCCGGGGCAGACGTGATTGGCATTACCCACTCCAAATCACCTATGGCCAAACGCTGTTCGGTCTGCCTGTTCGCAGACACCATGGAGGATCCAGATCTTTACTCGCCAATGATTACCCGGATCGTGCACTTGGTCATCATTGACGTGCTGGCGGTGGGGGTTGCACTTAAACGTGGACCGGAGCTCATCGATCAGTTGGAAAAAATGAAGCAAAGCCTCAAAGAAAAGCGCACCCGATAAGCAACTCGCAATCAGTTATTTCCTCTATATTTTCATGAGAAATGACAAATACTGATTGCTGAACAAGTGAAATTGTTGGGCTGCTCAACCATGCAGCAGCCCACTCCCAAAGGTACACTGCAAACCTTACCGAGACCTACCATGACAAATCCTGTCAAGCTTCCCGCCTGGACTGCTCTGAAGACACACGTAACCGCCATTTCCGACTTGCATTTGCGAGACCTGTTTGCAGCAGAACCTCAGCGCTTTGAATTGTTCACGCTGGAAGCCTGTGGACTCCTGCTGGATTACTCGAAAAACCGTATCACCAAAGCCACGTTGCCAATCCTGACTCAACTTGCTCGTGAATCAGGACTCGAAGAACGGCGCACACGCATGTTTTCTGGCGAAAAAATCAACAGCACAGAGAATCGTGCTGTTTTGCACACGGCGCTACGTAACATAACCAATACACCCGTGATGGTTGACGGCATTGACGTCATGCCAGCCATCAATGCGGTCCGTGAGCACATGACTCGCTTTGCCAATGCAATACGCTCAGGAGAATGGAAAGGGCACACAGGGGAAATCATTACCGATATTGTTAATATCGGCATCGGAGGCTCTGATTTGGGCCCGCTCATGGTCTGCCGGGCATTGCATCGCTTCGCTCATCCGCGGTTAAAGATGCATTTTGCTTCTACCGTGGACGGAGACCAAATCACGGGGATACTCTCCCGAGTTAATCCAGCGACAACGCTGTTCATTGTTGCCTCCAAAACCTTTACCACGCAGGAAACCCTCACCAATGCCCACACGGCACGGCGTTGGTTTCTCGAAGCCACGGGAAATCCAGCCGCGATTGCCAAGCATTTTGTTGCCGTTTCTACCAATACCGAAGCAGTAACTGCTTTCGGCATTGATCCAGCCAACATGTTTGAATTCTGGGATTGGGTCGGCGGACGTTATTCACTTTGGTCAGCGATTGGCCTACCCATTGCGCTCTGTCTGGGACCAGACAATTTCCAAGCACTCCTGGCCGGGGCGCATGCCATGGACCGGCATTTTGCTGAGACCCCGCTCGAACGCAACATGCCTGTGCTCTTGGGCCAGCTCGGTATTCTAAATAGGAATTTTTACCATTTCCCCTCACTCCTGATTTCACCCTACAATCAGGCCCTCGATCGATTTCCGTCCTACCTGCAACAATTGGATATGGAATCGAATGGCAAGTCGGTCGATTTGGACGGCCTGCGCGTCAAGGATTACGAAACGGGCCCAATTGTATGGGGAGACTCAGGGATTAATGGTCAGCATGCCTACTATCAACTGCTGCATCAAGGCAGTCAGGGCGTGTCAATTGACTTCATTGCTTCAATAGAGCATCCAGACTCCCCATCGCCGCATGGACCGATTTTGATGGCAAACTTTTTTGCCCAAAGCGAAGCCTTCATGCGCGGGAAAACGGAAGAAGAAGTACGTATCGAGCTGACCGCACAAGGATTACGTGGCGAGGCCCTTGAAAAATTGCTGCCACACAAGATATTTGAGGGTAACCGTCCGACCAATACGATTCTGATGCAAACATTGTCACCGGAATCGCTTGGCGCATTGATTGCCCTGTATGAGCACAAGGTATTTGTGCAAGGCACGATCTGGAATCTGAACTCCTACGACCAATGGGGCGTTGAGTTAGGTAAACAGCTCGCCAAAGCTATCGAACAAGAATTGATCGCATCCGAACCGGTAACTCGCCACGATGCATCAACCAACGGTCTGATCAATTACTACAAACAACGCCTGCTTGGCGCCTGATCAAACCGAGAAAGGAAGCGCGCCCATGTAGCGCGCCTTCGTCCACCCACTAAAGCAAGGTACAAACTATGGCAGAGCAGCATCACGACCACGATCCGCAAGAAACGCGTGAGTGGCTGGATTCGCTTGGCAGCGTTCTGGAGAGAGAAGGCGCCGGTCGAGCGCAGTTCCTCGTTGAAAAAGTTATTTCGCAAGCCCGGGCCGACGGCATCGGCATCCCGTTTAACACCACTACCGACTACATCAATACCATTCCGGCCAGCATGGAGGCCATGAGCCCCGGCAACGTCCAGTTTGAAGAACGTATTCTTGCCTATACCCGTTGGAATGCTGCGGCCATGGTGGTCAAGGCCAACCGCGCTGAAGGAGAGCCCGGCGGCCACATCACTTCATTTGCCTCCGCAGCTACCCTGTACGATGTGGGCTGGAATCATTTCTGGCATGCTCCAAGCGAACACCATGGCGGCGATCTGGTCTACTTCCAGGGCCATTGCGCACCGGGCATGTATTCTCGTGCATTCCTGGAAGGCCGCATTTCCGAAGACCAGCTCAACATGTTCCGCCGCGAAGTAGGCGGCAAGGGCCTGTCGTCCTACCCGCATCCATGGCTGATGCCGGACTTTTGGCAATTCCCGACCGTATCCATGGGCTTGGGCCCCTTGATGGCGATCTATCAAGCCCGCTTCATGAAGTACCTCGACGACCGCGGCTTCAAGCAGAAAGGCAACCGCAAAATCTGGTGTTTCTGCGGCGATGGTGAAATGGACGAACCGGAATCCCTCGGTGCGATCTCGCTTGCCGGCCGTGAAAAGCTCGACAATCTCATTTTCGTGATTAACTGCAACCTGCAACGTCTGGACGGCCCGGTACGCGGCAATGCCAAGATCGTACAGGAACTGGAAGGCGGCTTCCGCGGCGCCGGCTGGAATGTGATCAAGGTATTGTGGGGTTCCAACTGGGACAAACTGCTGTCCATGGACGTCAACGGCATCTTGCAAAAACGCATGATGGAAGTAGTCGACGGCGAATATCAGACCTACAAGTCCAAAGATGGCGCCTACGTACGCAAATACTTCTTCGGCAAGTATCCGGAACTCTTGGATATGGTTTCCGACATGTCCGACAGCGACATCTGGCACCTGACCCGCGGCGGCAACGATATGCCCAAGGTTTATACCGCCTACAAGGCAGCCGTCGAACACAAGGGTCAGCCGACCCTGATCCTGGCCAAAACCGTGAAAGGTTATGGCATGGGCTCCGCCGGTGAGTCGCAGAACGTCGCGCACCAAACCAAGAAATTGTCCAACGACGATATGATTTACCTGCGCAACCGCTTCAACATCCCGCTGTCCGATGAAGAAGCCACGTCGTGCAAGTTCTACCTGCCGCCTGCAGACGCGCCCGAACTCAAGTACATGCATGAACGCCGCGCCGCACTGGGTGGCTATATTCCGGCGCGCAAACCGGTCAATGAACCTCTGCCAGTCCCAGCCCTGGAGGCATTCAAGCAACTACTGGAAGCGACTGGCGAGCGCGAAATGTCTACTACCATGGCGTTCGTTCGTATTCTGAATACTCTGGTCAAAGACAAGCAGATCGGCAAGCGCATTGTCCCGATCGTGCCGGACGAATCACGCACCTTCGGCATGGAAGGCATGTTCCGTCAGTTGGGCATCTGGTCGCACGTTGGCCAGCTCTACACCCCGCAAGATGCCGATCAGTTGATGTTCTACAAGGAATCGAAAGAAGGCCAGATTCTGCAGGAAGGCATCAACGAAGGCGGCGCAATGGCCGACTGGATCGCGGCAGCCACGTCTTACGCCAACCATGGCGTAACGATGATTCCGTTCTACATCTACTACTCAATGTTTGGCTTCCAACGCATCGGCGACTTGGCTTGGGCTGCGGGCGACCTGCGCTCACGCGGTTTCTTGATTGGCGGCACAGCAGGTCGTACCACGCTGAATGGCGAAGGTCTGCAACATCAGGACGGCCATGGCCACCTGTTTGCCGAGTTCATTCCGAACTGTGTTTCCTATGATCCAACCTTCCACTATGAACTGGCTGTGATTGTGCAGAACGGTATGAAGCGGATGTATGAAGATCAGGAAAACATCTACTACTACCTCTCAGTGATGAACGAAAACTACAGCCACCCAGCCATGCCGGCAGGTGCTGAAGCCGGCATCCTGAAAGGGATGTACCTGTTCAAGGAGGGCGCCAAGTCGGAACTGAAGGTGCAATTGATGGGTTCAGGCACGATCTTCCGCGAAGTGATCGCTGCAGCCGAATTGCTGAAAAACGATTTCGGCGTCGATGCCGACATCTGGTCCGCACCAAGCTTCAATGAACTGTACCGAGATGGTATCGCCATCGAACGCGACAACATGTTGCATCCAACTGCGGCACAAAAGACCGCCTATGTCACCGAATGCCTGCAAGGTCGTACCGGCCCGGTGATTGCGGCCACCGACTACAAACGCACATTTGCTGAGCAAATTCGTGCTTTTGTGCCTAACCGTTATGTCACGTTGGGAACTGATGGCTTTGGTCGATCCGATAGCCGTACGCAACTGCGCAAGTTCTTCGAAGTGGATCGCTTTAGTGTTGCCATCGCAGCGCTCAAAGCACTTGCTGACGATGGCAAGCTCCCTGCTGAGAAAGTTGCTGAAGCAATTGCCAAGTACGGCATTGATGCCAATAAGCCAGCACCTTGGACTGTTTGATAGAAAAGTGAAGTGTGAAGTGCTGCTGCCCGGAAAACATCGGCAACAGCACCTAGCGCGAACGCGCACACCTAACCCCTCGCTCCTCACAAGGACCTGATAATGAGTAACGTGATTGAATTGAAAGTCCCAGACATCGGCGGCAGTAGTGATGTTGATGTGATCGAAGTCAGTGTCAAGGTTGGCGATCGTATCGAGATCGAACAATCTTTGGTGACACTGGAAACTGACAAGGCATCGATGGAAGTACCCTCCACCGCGGCCGGCATAGTCAAAGAAGTAAAGATGAGTGTTGGCGGCAAAGCCAGCGAAGGTGATGTGATCCTGCTTTTGGAAGTTGAAGGCGAAGCGGCTGCAGAAGCTGCGCCAACCGCCACGACAGCACCAACCCAAGCAGCAACAGTGACCACGGCCGAAGCCGCGGCTACTTCGATAGTACCGGCAGTTGCCCCCAGTGCCACTGAGGTCGCCCATGAAGAAGGGTATCGCCAAGCACACGCCAGTCCATCGATTCGTCGATTTGCTCGCGAACAGGGAATTGATCTTGCCAAGGTGGTCGGCTCTGGCCCCAAAGGCCGTATCCTTCATGAAGACCTTCGCAAACTCAAGAATGACCCCGTATTGGCGGCTGCCGTAGCTGCGCCAATGAGTACCGGTGCCGGCCTGGACTTGTTGCCGTGGCCCAAGGTCGATTTTGCCAAGTACGGTCCGATCGAAACCCAACCGCTGTCACGCATCAAGAAGATTTCCGGTGCCAACCTGTCGCGCAACTGGGTAATGATCCCGCACGTAACTTTCAACGACGATGCCGACATCACCGACCTGGAAGCCTTCCGCAAAGATATCGGCAAGGAATGGGAAAAAGAAGGGGTCAAGCCCTCACCTCTCGCTTTCATCATCAAAGCTGCTGCGGATACGCTCAAAGCATTCCCGGAATTCAACTCCAGCCTGGACGGCGACAACCTTGTCCTGAAAAAGTACTACAACATCGGCTTTGCTGCAGATACCCCGAATGGTCTGGTTGTCCCGGTGATCAAGGATGCCGACAAGAAAGGCATCAAGCAGATTACCAAGGAACTGGGCGAACTTTCCAAGCTCGCACGTGAAGGCAAACTCAAGCCCACCGACATGCAAGGCGCCACCTTCACCATTTCCAGCTTGGGTGGCATTGGTGGTACAGGCTTCACGCCGATTGTCAACGCACCGGAAGTGGCTATCCTCGGCGTATGCAAATCCCAGATCAAACCCGTCTGGAACGGTAAGGAATTTGCACCACGCCTGATGTGCCCGCTGTCACTATCATTCGATCATCGAGTAGTTGACGGTGCTGCGGCAGCACGCTTTACCGTATACCTGGCCAAACTGCTGGGCGATCTACGCCGTTTGATTTTGTAATTGCAAAAAGGAAAGGGGTGAACAGCACATCCCGACCTTAGATCAATACAAGAAAACTGGATTTAGCGGGGCAAGTGATAACAGGAATTTCTTCCTTTTCCGCTTCCCCCTTCTCCTCAGAAGAAGGAATAAAAAATGAGCAATGTCGTTGAAATTAAAGTACCCGATATCGGCGGTCACGATAATGTGGATGTGATTGAAGTGTTCGTTAAACCTGGCGACCAGATCGCTGTGGATGACTCGCTGATTACGCTTGAAACCGATAAAGCCAGCATGGAAGTTCCCTCCACTGCCGCCGGCATCGTCAAGGAAGTGAAGGTCAAGGTTGGCGACAAGATTTCCGAAGGTGGCGTGGTTGTATTGCTGGAGGCCATCGCCCAAGGTGCTGCAGCAGCTGCCGCCACCGCTTCTGTTGCTGCAACCGCTGCTTCGGCCGTTGCAATCAATGGCGAATTGGTCGAGTGCGATGTAATGGTGCTTGGTGCCGGCCCCGGCGGCTATACCGCTGCTTTCCGTTCTTCCGACCTGGGCAAGCGTGTCGTTTTGGTCGAATATCATTCAACACTGGGCGGCGTTTGCCTGAACGTTGGCTGCATCCCGTCCAAAGCCCTGCTACACGTTGCCAAGGTCATGACCGACGCTGAAGAAATGCGTGAACACGGCCTCGAATTCGATAATGTTCGCATCAATATTGACAAGCTGCGCGGCTTCAAGGATGGCGTGGTAGCCCGCCTGACCAAGGGATTGGCTGGCCTTGCCAAACAACGCAAAGTAACCGTTGTTAACGGCTGGGGCAAATTTACCTCGCCGTATACCATCGAAGTCACCGCCGCGGATGGCACTGTCAAAACTGTCAAGTTCAAGAACGCCATCATCGCCGCCGGCTCCCAGCCGACCAAGGTCCCAGGTTATCCGTACGAAGACTCACGCATCATCACCTCAACCGGTGCCTTGCAGCTCAAGGACGTACCGAAACGCCTGCTGGTAGTCGGCGGCGGCATTATCGGCCTGGAAATGGCCTGTGTCTTTTCAGCGCTGGGCAGCAAAATCAACGTGGTGGAACTCGGCGACGGCCTGGTTCCCGGTGCTGATCGCGATGTAATCAAAGTGCTGACCGACCGTATCGGTAACCGCTACGAATCAATCATGACCAAGACCAAAGTTGCCAAAGTCGAAGCCAAGCCAGAAGGTTTGCTGTGTACCTTTGAAGGCGATTGGGCTCCTGCTGAACCGCAACTCTACGACAAAATTCTGGTTGCAGTGGGCCGCCGCCCGAATGGCCAATTGATCGGAGCCGAAAATGCCGGGATCGCCATTGACGAGCGTGGTTTCATTTCTATCGACAACCAATGCCGCACCAACGTGCCGCACATCTTCGCCATTGGCGATATCACCGGCAACCCGATGCTGGCCCACAAAGCCACACACGAAGGCAAGTGTGCGGCTGAAGTCATTGCCGGCCAACCGGCCCACCTCGACTTCCGTGCAATTCCGGCCATTGCCTATACCGACCCGGAAGTGGCTTGGGTCGGCCTGACAGAAACCGAGGCCAAGGCCAAGGGCATTCCGTATGAAAAAGCCGTGTTCCCGTGGGCAGCATCAGGTCGTGCTCTCGGCAATGGACGAGATGATGGCCTCACTAAAATTTTGGTCGACCCGGAAACCAAGCGTATTCTCGGAACAGCCATCGTCGGGGTAAATGCAGGCGAATTGCTCGGCGAAGCGGTTTTGGCCTACGAAATGGGGGCCGATATCGAAGACATCGCCATGACCGTCCATGCTCACCCGACCATGTCGGAAACCATGGCGTTTGCAGCAGAAATGGCCCATGGCTCGATCACAGACTTGTATATTCCCAAGAAAAAATAAGCCGTTCAGCATTGCAAGCACAACGCCCCGGGGAAATTCCGGGGCGTTATTTTTTGCACTCTTTATACGTGCTTATCCAGTTACCGATTTGTTGGTTAAGCAGGATGAGTCAGGCGATCGCCGCGTAAATCACGCCGATCACTTCGCAGATCGTGCTTATCACGGCTCAGATCTACTCGGTCACGATGCAATTCGCGTTCATCGTGCATCAACGATTGTCTTGCCGCCTTGCGCCCAGCAATATCACCACTCTGCTTTGCCTGCACATAAGCGTGACGATCCTGCACTAACGCCCGGCGATCGCCAGTAATCGCCTTGTGATCGGCAACGACCTCGCGATGGTCAGCACGTAAAGACTGTCGATCTGCTCGAATGGTTTGCTGCGGTGCCGCTTGAACAGACATCGCAGCGAATACCATACTCACACCCATCAATATGATTTTCCAAGGTTTCATTTTTTCTCCGTGAGTAAAAATGGTCCACATGACCACACGGAATCAACGCAGCAAGACATTTACAAGTTGACAGTCAGATGTAACAGCTTGTATCAAAAGTAGTTAGCATGACATCCCGACAAAGCAGAGGTCCGACCATTGGTCATCTCACCTTACCAACTTGTCTAGCATCAAAGTCTATACGCACGGAAAATAAACTATTGAATAAAGCAGGATTGGTCATATTATAATGCCAGACACCTGACCATTTCTCACAGCACCAGCACCATCAGCGTCGGTCCAACGGCCCATACGCACACCTCTACACCAAGGAGCACACCCCATGCAGATTGATATTCGCCAGTCCTGTAACGCCGCCTACACCAAGACACTGGACACCGCAGGCCTGCGCAAAGAATTCCTGGCCGAGCAAATCTTTACCGCCGACCAGATCACCATGACCTATAGCCACGTAGACCGCATCGTCTTCGGCGGTATCATGCCAGTTGCCAGTGAAATCGCCATGCCGGATCTGGGCAAGACTTTCGGCACCGCCTACTTCCTGGAACGTCGCGAACTCGGCTTGATCAATATCGGTGGCGCAGGCACGGTCGTGGTTGACGGCGTCTCCTACGACATCGGTCACGAAGAAGCGCTGTACATCGGCAAAGGTGCCAAGGACCTGACCTTCAAGAGCGTATCCAAGGACACCCCAGCCAAGTTCTACTACAACAGCACCCCGGCACACGCCGCTTACCCGATAAAGAAGGTCACCCTGGAAATGGCCAGCCCTCAAGTTATGGGTGATGCCAAGAGTTCCAACCGTCGCACCATCAACAAGTACATCGTTCCGGGCGTAGTTGATTCCTGCCAGCTGATCATGGGCCTGACCAAGCTGGAAGAAGGCAGCATGTGGAACACCATGCCGTGCCACACCCACGAGCGCCGCATGGAAGTTTACTTCTACTTCAACATGAGCCCGGATGCCTTGGTTTTCCACATGCATGGCGAACCCACCGAAACCCGTCACATTGTGATGCACAATGAGCAAGCCGTGATCAGCCCAAGCTGGTCAATCCACTCTGGCGTAGGCACCCAAGCCTACACTTTCATCTGGGGCATGGCCGGTGAAAACCAGACCTTCCCGGACATGGACCACGTAGCCATGGCAGACATCAAGTAAATATCGAACAGCATCCCGGGCCAATGCACCGGCCCCTCCTCTATCCTTATATAGGGAAACAAAAAATGAGCAATCCTTTCGACCTGACGGGCAAAGTTGCCCTCGTAACCGGTGGCGCCCAAGGCATTGGCGCCGCGATCTCCGCCAAGCTGGCTGAAGCTGGCGCCAACGTAATCTGTGCCGACTTTGCCCCCATGGCCGCCGAATCCACCGCAGCCATGGAAGCCGCGATTGCCAAGACAGGCGGCAAATACTGGTACCTGCAAGCCAACCTGACCGCCAAGGGCGCACCGCAACGCGTTATCGACGAAGCCGTAAAGCTGGCTGGTCAAGTTGATATCCTGGCCAATGTCGCCGGCACTATCCGTCGCGCCCCATTTCTTGAGCACACCGAAGAAGATTTCGACTTCGTGATGCAAATCAACCTGTACGCCCCGATGTACCTGTCGCAAGCTTTCTGCCGTCACGTTGTTGGACGCGAAGGTCGCGGCAAGATTATCAACATCTGCTCAATGCTTTCCTACCAAGGCGGCATTCTGGTTCCCGGTTATACCGCATCCAAACATGGCATTGCAGGCATCACCAAGCTGATCGCCAACGAAATGGGCGCCAAGGGCATCAACTGCAACGGTATTGCCCCAGGCTACATCGCAACCGCAAATACAGCCCCGATCCGCGCCGACGCCGACCGTAACAAAGCCATCCTGGACCGCATCCCGGTAGGCCGCTGGGGAGATCCCGAAGACCTGGCAGGCACAGCCGTATTCCTGGCATCCTCTGCTTCCGATTACGTCAACGGCGCCATCATCAACGTGGATGGTGGCTGGCAAGCACGCTAATCAGAAGTTGCTCTACTTGATTCCAAAACCCCGGCTTGCCGGGGTTTTTTATTACCCAAAGCCATACCCATCTACACCCCAGATCCATCCAACGAACAGGTTGCATACTGCGATAAGCCGCCATTTTTACTGGAAAAGCAATCAATCTCACCAGCAGCAATGAAGAGCATATCGACGTATCACCCCACTCTACCCATACCAAAACTGTGCACTTTTACCAACACTTTCCCCTAAACAGTGCAGACAAGGTTGCCGAGGGCACGTTTGCTAAGGCATCCTAAGCCCAAGGTTTCAGCCAAAACGGCTAAACCGGGCTAGCAGAAGTACCCCTTCAAACAATTAGGAGTATTACCCCATGAAAAAGATCATTGCTCTGGCCGTTGCCTCTGCATTCATCGTTCCGGCCGCAATGGCCGACGTTACCATCTACGGTTCCGCTCGCAGCGCTGTTGAGTATTCCCATAACGACGATACCGCAGCTGTTTCCAACAACCGCTTCCGTCTGGTAGACGAAGGTTCCCGTCTTGGTTTCAAAGGCTCCGACAAACTGGATTCCGGCCTGACCGTATTGTGGGGCAATGAGAACCGTATCCGCGTTGGCGCTTCCAGCCAAGTTACCGGCGCCACCAGTGGCAGCAGCACCGGTATTGATACCCAAGGCTGGAATGCACGCGATACTTTCGTGGGCCTGCAAGGCGATTTCGGTACCATCAAGGCTGGCGTACGCATGGCCAACCTGCTTGATTCCTCATTGTCTGATTACGCCGCCGCATTGGGCGATAACGTTGACGGCAACGGCGGCCAGGATTTCTCTGTACGTCGCGGTGATGTTCGCGGCACCAACAGCGTGATCTACGTTTCTCCGTCCTTCAGCGGCTTCAAGTTCAAGGCCATGTACGACTTCGGCGCCAAGACTACCACCGCTGTCAACGCCTATAGCTATGGCGCCACTGCCATGTACAACGCCAATATGTTCGATATCGGCGCCACCTACATCGGCTCGCACAACACCAACCTGGCTTCGGTACAGCAAAGCGCAACATCCACGCTTACCTCCACCCCGGTTGATGGCAACAAGTACAACAACTACCAAATCGCTGGTCAAATCAAGCCAATCTCCGGCTTGTCGATCGGCGCTGGCTGGCAACGCGTCAGCACCACCACCAGCAATGTTGATGCCCACCAAGACGGTTATGGCTTGGGTGCGCGCTACGCAGTGGGCAAGCTGACCTACAGCCTGACTGGCGGTATTGTTAATGATGTGAAGGGTGATTCCGCCATTAGCGTTACCGATACTGGCTACAAACTCTTCAACGGTACTATCATTTACGCTCTGAGCAAGCAAACCCAAATGCAATTCGGCGTAAGCTACATCAAGAACAAAGCAAATGCCGGCACATACTCTGGCAACGGCTTTAGCTTGGTTGGTACCGATACTGGCGTAACCCCAGCCGCCAATGGCTCTGCCACGGTTGCTTCTGTTGGCCTGCGTACCGATTTCTAATCTGACTTTGTCAGCTTAGTTATTCGATCTGAAAGGGCGGGTTTTCCCGCCCTTTTTTATTTTTTGCTATTCATCCTCCGCAAAACATCCAGCCACACCCAACCTGATTAGACTTCAGGACTTGCACGAAACGCCCAATACTTCAATAATGTTGTCTTTTTCAAAATCGTTGCGGTCACTGGCTTGCAACAGGATCTTGCCCATGCGCCATTATCTGCAATTCAAGGATTTTTCCCGTGAAGAGTACAATTACCTCTTTACCCGAGCTGCTGAAATCAAACACCGAGTAAAAATCGGCCAACTCTACCAGCCCCTTCCCGGCCGCGTTCTTGGTATGATTTTCGAGAAATCATCGACCCGTACCCGCGTATCGTTTGAAGCTGGCATGTATCAGCTTGGCGGGCACGCCATGTTCCTGAATGCGGAAACCACGCAACTTGGCCGCGGCGAACCGATCGAGGACATGGCCAAAGTCATGAGCCGCATGGTCGATATCGTAATGATCCGCACCTTCGAACAAAGCATCGTCGAACGCTTTGCCAAAGAATCCCTCGTGCCGGTCATTAATGGCCTCACCAACGAATACCACCCCTGCCAGATCATGGCGGACATCTTTACCTATGTTGAGCGCTTTGGCTCCATAGAAGGCAAGACCGTGGCCTGGATCGGCGATTCAAACAATGTCTCTCGTACATGGCTGCAAGCCGCCAAGGTTTTCAATTTCAAATTGAAACTCGCCTGCCCGCCCGGCTACGACATGGACATCCTCGACGGCCAAGAATATGGACCGGAACTATTTGAGGTTTTTCGCGACCCATACGCAGCCGTTGCCAATGCGGATATCGTGACCACCGACGTATCCGTTTCGATGGGCTTCGAGCGTGAAACACTGCAACGCAAGAAAGACTTCATCAACTACAAGGTCACCGAACAACTCATGAAGGCTGCAAAGCCTGAAGCCGTGTTCATGCACTGTCTGCCAGCTCATCGCGGCGAGGAAGTCGATCCGGAGGTGATCGATGGTCCACAATCGATTGTCTGGGATGAAGCTGAGAACCGCATGCATGCGCAGAAAGCAGTGATTGAATACCTATTACTCGGCAAGATTGCCGATTAACCCGTTTCGTCGCAACACCGGCCTGCTCGCTGTTCGATAACCAAGGCCGGCTTTGTGACTAATTTCTTGTTTTGACTGGATAAGACAAATGAGTGATATCAAACGCGTCGTACTCGCCTACTCTGGCGGACTGGATACTTCGGTCATCCTCAAGTGGCTGCAAGATGAATACAAATGCGAAGTAGTGACCTTCACTGCCGATCTGGGCCAAGGAGAAGAACTCGAACCCGCCCGAACTAAAGCGCTCAAAGCCGGCATCAAACCAAAACATATTTTTATCGACGATATGCGCGAAGAATTTGTTCGCGACTTCGTCTTCCCAATGTTCCGTGCCAACACTGTTTACGAAGGTGAATACCTGCTTGGCACTTCCATCGCACGTCCGCTGATTGCCAAGCGTCTGATCGAAATCGCCAAGCTGACTGGCGCCGACACCATCAGCCACGGCGCGACCGGCAAAGGCAACGACCAGGTTCGCTTTGAACTTGGCGCCTATGCACTGATGCCCGGAATCAAGATCATTGCTCCCTGGCGCGAATGGGATCTATTGTCGCGCGAGAAGCTGATGGCCTACGCCGAAGCCGCTGGCATTGAAGTTGACATGAAGCACAAGAATGGCGGTGCACCCTACTCCATGGACGCCAACCTGCTGCATATCAGCTATGAAGGTCGCCACCTGGAAGATCCAAAGGCCGAAGCCGAGGAAACCATGTGGCGCTGGACTGTAAGTCCAGAAGCAGCACCGGACACACCGGAATACCTTGATCTTGAATTCGAACACGGAGATCTGGTTGCCATTAATGGCGAACGCATGAAAGCGCACGAGTTGCTTGCCAAACTGAACCAGCTCGGCGGCAAGCATGGCATTGGCCGTCTCGACTTGGTGGAAAACCGCTACGTAGGCATGAAGAGCCGTGGCTGCTACGAAACCCCGGGCGGGACAATCCTGCTCAAAGCGCATCGTGGCATTGAATCAATCACGCTCGACCGCGAAGTGGCGCACCTGAAAGACGACCTGATGCCACGCTATGCCAGCCTGGTCTACAACGGCTACTGGTGGGCACCGGAGCGCGTAGCCCTGCAAACGCTGATTGATCACACGCAGGCCAGTGTCAGCGGCTTTGTGCGCGTCAAGCTCTACAAAGGCAGCGTCTCCGTCGTGGCACGCGATTCGGTCAATACCCTGTTTGACCAGACCATCGCCACCTTCGATGATGACGGCGGCGCATATAACCAAGCCGATGCCGGCGGCTTTATCAAGCTGAACGCGTTACGGATGCGGATTGCTGCACGCAAGGCCGGCAAGTAAAACTGCCAGTCCCAGCTCGTCATTCCGAACCAAGCTCAGAATGACAATCTTAAACTTAGGCCGACCGGCAGACCGGTCGGCCTTTGTAATGAGAAATCATGCTTGATACCATTCTAAACATGCCAGAAGCCGCATTTACCCGACTGACCGTGGCTGTTTTCTGCACCAGCCTGATCATATTCATGGGTTTTATCATTTATCGACTGGCCAAGGATTCAAAAGCAGGGAGAATGGGGACGCTTGCGCTATTTGTTGTTCTGGGCCTTGGGATGCTTGGCTTTATCATTAAAATTCTGTTAACCGAAGTGCTGCATAAATAAGGAACTCACATGAGCCAATTTGATAACGTTTCCGTCCTGAAACAAGCAAATGTTTATTTCGACGGTAAGTGCATCTCGCACACTGTCGTATTTGGCAATGGCGAAAAGAAAACCATCGGCGTGATCCTCCCCGCCAAGCTGACTTTTAATACCGGCGCACCAGAAATCATGGATGTAGTGGCTGGCGCCTGCTGGGTAAAACTCGCCGGTTCAGACGAAGTGAAGCAATACATGGCGGGTGAATCATTCCATGTCCCTGGCAATTCCAGCTT
>JARLJJ010000201.1 GCA_031291275.1 Formivibrio sp. | reverse complement strand
TCAACAAACAGAGTAACCAGGCATGGTTACTCTCGTTTGGCCAGCCCCGCGCCCGGACAAAAAGTCTGGTCGGGGAAATTACATCGAAAGCCGGGGGGAAGCATTCCCCCACCAGAGCACAAGGAGTTATTGACCACTTTTCGCCTGTACAAGGGGGAGGGACCCTCGCTCCAGTATTGGGAAATTACCGTTTCATCCCTGACCGTGAGACTTATTTACCACCTTTGCCGTTGATTTGCAGAATCCAGGGCGACTCGATCCTAGAAATCTGCTGAAGATGCGACAGCTGAAGGCAGGATCGTCCCCGAACGTTATCACACGGTTCTTGATGATCTGCGTAACACCCTGATTCTTGTCATGAGTGTTGCGCACTTCTCCAAAAATGACCGCGCAACACTCGAAAATCGCCTGAGATCGTTGCGCGCCTGCCTGAAAAGGGGTGCGCAACACCTGATTCTTCCCCTCTGCCGCGCCAAGGCTAGGCTTGTTTCATTTATCGCAGACCCTCTGGAAGAAGAGAGCAGATACTTGTCAGAGGTATTGCGTAAGAAAGGGGCCCTTCGAATGAAGTCTCCGGGCACAACGGGCAACGCATCCACCGTCGCCGATCTCAAGAATAGGTGGGATACCCTGCACGTTCTGGATCGCGCTAAAGCAATCAATACAATCAGGCAGTCTGGAATCTCGATACGCAGCCTTGCGGTTCAACTTGGCCGTAGTGAAGCCACCCTCCGCCGCCTCCTTGAAACCGCACGCGCCCCGCTCCTAGACCGGACCCTTGCCCGGCAGGGCAAGATCAGCACCAACGAACTTGTCCGTCGATCCAAGGCTGCCATGGCCAGCCGCGCAGCTAAGAACCGTGAGACGCTCGAGTGCGAGCGCACCAAGGCGGCTCAGAAGGCCTGCCAGGAAATTTGTGCCTGGCTGAGGGAGGAGGGCCTCGGCGAGGCCCATGGCGAAGCCATCGCCGACGAAGCGCGGCGGAAGATGGCCGCAGCAGAATACTTCGAGACGTTGCCAGCAAGCAAGGCTCCGTTGGGGACGTCTCTTGCCGAGATCATCCAGAGATTACGACCACCTGAGTCCATTAACAGTGACGTCGGATCTGTCGACTGGTATGCAGATTGGCTCACTCGTTGGGCCTACTTCGCATGGCCCGACTCTTCGGTCAGAGACAAGGCGCTCGGATTGGCCCTCGCTAAGCAGATCAATCCAGGAATTTTCTAAACTTCCGGTAGCCAATCAAGCAGGGTAGACCGAGCTGTGTCACGGGCTCGATAAAACCTCTACACGCCGTCCTCTTGACGCCTGTTGGAGGAAAACCACCACGCTTTATGCGCGAACCGCGATGTTCATTGCGAGTCTGCACACCAAACTGAGAGCTCGACGAAGCGACAACTGAGACTTCCCCATCAGAACCCTGCTTTCCAAATCCCATATGGACATTAATATTCCACGCGCGTGTGATTACACTGATTTTTTCAGGGTGAAACGGTTACACTTGGGGTTATTCTTTGGTCGGTTGAAGGTAGGATGTTAATGCAAGAAGATCTTCCTGGCCAGGCGTCAATCGGGCCTGGGAACCAGGGAGATTACCTTCGATTGGCCGACCGCTGCCGACCATCACAAATGCAGTCGGCGCTAGAGAACGATTTAGAATTCTTCTGCTTTGCGACTTGGGTTCACCCTGTGCATAGTACTTGGGCCAAACCTAGCCATAAAACTGGAAACTATAAATCAGTACCTGCCTGAATATCGGCCATTCAGTAGAAGTTGCGATTCTGGCAACCCTACTGAGGCAGCGAAGTTGCCAAAGCGGTCCCATGCCGTAAGCAGCAACAGTGGCAAGAGCTGGCAGCGTTGATTTCTACAAATTGCGCCGCAAGAACATTTTATCTTACTTCCCACTTACGTATCTCGAGAGGGATAGAATCGCGCAACAGAGGTCCCACAGGTATTTACGGCCGACCCTCGACTGATTAATCACAACACATTCAACACTAACAAGATAACAAGCCGGTCTGCATTACAAGATGACGCCTGGGCCGTATGGCGCCATCGCAACCGTGATGTAGTTGTTGAAGATCTGATCGTTGTGTTGCTGTGCGAATTTCCACATCAGTGACAGAAGATCTTTGCGCACAGCATCCAGCGTATCCGGAAGCGGTGGCCAAACCGAGCGATCGGTTGTCTTGTTTCCTGCTCCGCTAATCGCCGTTGCGCGTGCAGCAGCGAGATCCGGAAAAGCCAGGTTTTTCATTTCATGCGGATCAGCGCGCAAGTCGTAAAGTTCGTCGTAATCAAAACCGTTGTACACGTACTTGTAGTCTTGCGTCATCACAATCCGCTGCGTGTAGTAGAGTTCAACACCATTCATCTGGCTAAAGATGGCATTGCGCCACTGCGGCTGTGGATCGTTGCGCAACCATGGCATCAGGCTCATTCCTGACATCGGTGGAGTCGTCTGGACTTTGGCGGCATCCAGAATTGTAGGCGCGAAATCCGTAGTCGAGACCAGTGCATCGATGCGGCGGCCAGGCGAATGAATACCCTTCGGCCAGCGAATCACAGAAGGGATGTTATATGCTTCTCTGAAAGACGGCACGCCTTTAGCCCACAGCCCGTGCGCACCTGCGTAATCGCCGTGGTCGGAGCAGTAGATGACCATGGTGTTTTCTGCTTGGCCAGATTTATCGAGCGCCTCCAGAAGAAGGCCGAAGAAGGCATCCTGCATTGTTAGCATCGCATAGTAGTGAGCAATGCTCTGCTTTACTTCGTCGTCGCTCAACTGCTGCCAGTATTGGTAACGCATGCGCTGATAAATACGTGGCTTGTCGTCCATCATGTCGCGGAAGTTCGCGGGAAGTTCAATACTCCGCCAGTCGTACATGTCTACAAAGTTCTGCGGAGCATTGTAAAGGTCGTGGCCGCCGAGGTTAGACACCATCACGCACCAGGGCTTGTCATGAGCTGAAAATCGGCTGATACCCTCCATGCCGGCTCGCACAACCTCATAGTCGCGCAGGTTTTCATAATCGCCCGGATGTGTGCCGTAAAGAGTTATATTCCCCCAGCCAGACCGCTTCACTTCCCCTGCATGCCGAATGGTGGGGTGCTCATACTCACCATGAGCATTGCGCCAGAAACTTGACTGGCGATCTGCGCTAAGCGGTCCGTTAGAAGGAAAAGGCTTTGCACCCAGCAATGTCCAGCCGACCGCTTCAGGCGTAAGCGTATGCCCCACATGCCATTTCCCAGAGTAGCCGAGCTCGTAACCCGCATCTTTAAGAGACTGGCTGAAATAGTGGATCCCAGGATAGGGATCGTAGTGGATTGCCGTCTCCGTGTCCACGTTGTTGAAGATGCCATGCTCGCTTGGGTAAAGGCCTGTCATGAACGACGCGCGCGAAGGACAGCAGTGCGGCGCGGGACAGTAAGCATTCGAGAATAACAACCCCTCTTTCGAAAAACGATCCAAATTAGGGGTTTGACAAGGATGTTCTGGAAGAACGGTGCTGCCCTGCTGCTGGTCGGGCATGAAAATCAAAATGTTCGGCCTAGTCTCGCCGCCGCCTCGATTTGAGGCTTGCCTCGCGCTTGCTACCTGCTCCCCCAACGCGCTCGACGCCGCAAGTGCTGCCGCCTTTGAAATAAACTCTCGCCTATTGATCATCGATATATCCACCTGTCTCCCTCTTTTGAAACATCTAGAAGGCCGCGCACTCCGACTAGAGTGCACGGCCTTTGGTTTACTGTTCTCAGAAGATATATTTCCCTGACAGTTGGAAGAATCGTGCGTCTGGCGTCAGGTTCTGAAGCGTTTGCGGTGCTGAGACCAAGCCGCCGTTACTGCTGGTGTCTGCTGTACTCGGAGCATTGAATGACGGTGTATTCAAAACATTAAATACATCTGCGCGAACTTGAAGACGATGCTCACGGAAAACACTGAAGTCCTTGAAGAGCGTCATGTTCACGCGTGTTAGTCCTGGTCCGTAAACATTGTTCCGTCGTCCGCCGAGATATGACAGAATCTGGGGCAGCGAGGTAATCTGCGAACCTGTTCCTGTGAGCGGAATCGACGCACCATTAAGCGGATTGGCGAAAGCGCAAGGGTTGTACCAGTGCTGCTTCGTGCGTGTCTGGGTAGCACAGGTAATAGTTGGGTTTGACACATCCGGTGATCCACCAGCTTTGAATGGATCTCCCACCGGAATGGCTATATTGCTCAAGCCTCCAGGCGCACTAATGTTTGCAGGTTTTACAGTAAATGGCTGTCCTGTCTGCGCAATGAACGTCAGACTTGATGCCCATCCACCGGCTAGATAATCAAGCATGCCGCCCTTATTCAACCAACGTCTGCTTCGTCCAAAAGGCAGTTCATAGTAACCGTTGAGTGTAAGACGCTGGCGCATATCGAACACAGAGTTGCTATAGGAGTATTTGATTGGCACAAGAACTGTGTTTGGGTAGCCAGTGTCGCTGGTCAATGCCGTAGGCGCGTCGTCAAGCGAATGGGCCCATGTATATGTAACCAGGTAGTTGTAGCCGTGGTTCATGCGCTTCTCGATCTTGGCTTGAAGCGAGTTGTAGTTAGAGTCTGCCGCAGAGGACGTCCATTGGCCGTCACCGAAATCAGGGAAAGGACGTAGCGTCTGGATCGAGTTTGAATTATTCGTGATAGCCGCAGCGGCGTTGGGGTGAAGCGGAACCTGCAGATGGTGGCTCAAAGCAGAAACATATGCAACGGACGCCGCCATATCGTTCGTGACGGACCGCTCGATGGACAAGTTCTGCTCCAGTGCATAAGGAGTCTTGAGATTCACATCGTAGCTTTGCAGAGTCGCAGCAGAAATATAATTTTGCAGCCCTGCTGCAATAGCCGTCGAGAATCCGGTCTCCAGCGTAATTCCGTTACTCACACAGCCTGATGTCTTACAACTTGATGCAGGAAACGAACTAGTGAATTGAAACGGATAGTTATTCCCCAGATTAGTCGCGCCGCCTCGATTCTCAAGTCCGCCGTAGAACATGCCGAAGCCGGCACGAAGCACCGTCTTGCTGGCGATGGCATACGACAATCCCACACGTGGCGCGAAATTGCCCTTCTGGGCGTTAATCAGGTTAAGGTTATTTGAGTACTGGAGAGCGATATTGTCCTTCGTTAACAGGTTGGTAAAAGTAGACGACAGTGTAGCTGCACGTTGCTGTGCCGGGATTACATAGATCCCCGTGCCTGTGCCCGGTCCGGTAGGACTCGGAATGAAGTTCGCTTGTCGTCCAGTATTTTCACGAATCGGTTCGACGTATTCATACCGAACGCCAAAATTCAATGTAAATTTTTGTGTGATCCGCCAGTCATCCTGAAAATATGCGTTTCTGTACCATCGCACATCATTGAACTGCGAAAGCGTCGAAACAGCGGCGCTATTCATCTGATTTGCAAGAAAGTCTGCGACGCCAAACCCTGTATTCGCTGCACCGAGATTGCTTGTGTAGAGTCCGTTGTAGGTGTAAAGTCCAAGCGCCGACGCCACCTGAAGGGTTCTAAATCGAATACTTTGGAAATTGACGCCCATTTTCAGAGAATGCCTGCCCATGATGTGCGTGAAATTATCTAGGAACTGATAGACGTTCTCGCCCTCCTTAGTGGGCAGATATCCTACGGTTCCGAATGGAGTCACGCCACTAACG
>JARLJJ010000200.1 GCA_031291275.1 Formivibrio sp. | reverse complement strand
CGCACGACGCTTGATATCTACACCCGCGCGGTCGATCAGCAAAAGCGCGAAGCGAGCCTGAAAGTCGTTGAATTGATGCTGCCGCCGGAAGTCGAAAAACTTCAGCACCCTTCAGCCCCCCCGCAGGAGTCGGCGGAAAATCGCAGTGCCGGCAAGTCACTGTCAATAAAGGGGATATTGGTGGACCTGATCGGGATCGAACCGATGACCTCTTCCATGCCATTTCCAAGGGTGAATGAATACGGGCAGACACACAACGAAACTGAGTGACACAGAGAGGCGGTGTTCATGCGGGTTTCAGGCATGTTCGCTGCCTTTCGTGTGTACCCGAGCGACACGGCCAGAAACGGCCCGACACGGGCAGGGATGGCAGGGTTATGACACAAGCCATGACACAACTCCCAATGGAAACGGTTCGCACTGGCCCGCTTGGACCGCAGAGCGAATGCAGCACAGGATGGGGCGCGAGCGCACAGAAAGCCTCTGTGAGCGATTGCAAGCCCTCTGCCCTACCGTGAGGAATGGCGGGCGCGGTGATGGTTCCTGGAGTTTAGTGCGATATTGCACTAACGACCGTGCGGGTTCCGGCGGGCTGGCAGCGCAGGGTAAGCGGGAATGATGGTCACACGTTCGGATGCCCCTGGCACGGCCAATCCTGACGCGGCAGGCTTGCATTCCCCCCCCCGCTGTGAACTACTTTCCGGCCCTTTCACGCATCCGCCAATAGTTGTCCGCGATACGGCCCCCGCCGACGCTGTGCCTACTTTTTTGCGAATTCACAGGGGGGGGATTTTGGTATCTTGGGGGATGATATGTGACGTTTGCCTCTGAAATGCGGGTCACACCGAAGGCCCTTCCGGGAGTGGACTGGAACCGTTCAGAGACGGCCAAAAGGTTCCGGTAGGCTGGCGCGGGCCGGACGGCGCTACAATCCTTTCAGCAGTTCGGAGAGCGTTGTATCGAGAGCAGCGGCGATCTTGCTGAGTGTTCGCAGTCCTGGCTCCCGTGCGCCGCGCTCCAAGTCTGAAATGTGCACCTCGTGAACGCCGGACTGCTCGGCAAGGTCGATCTGCCGCCAACTCCGGGCGCGGCGCAGTTTCCTGATTCGCACCCCCGTCGCCGCACAGATGTCCTTTGCCATGCGTTCATCATCGGGTTAGCCTTTGCGCTATATTTAGCGCATACACTCTCTGGAGATTGAAAGGCGGGGGAAACATGAGGTCGGTGACAATTTTTCTTTTACTGGTATGCTCTATTGCGGCGTTTGCAAAGGATAAGCCGAAGATCATCATTGAAGTTATCAAGACGGAGATGAATTCGAGAGAGTACACGTACACAACACCCGGCAGGGATGGGAGATCAGAGACAAACTGCAATACGAATGGGTCTACTAACGGGACGATAAGCGACTACGGCGTTGGGCCAATCCAGACCCACTCTACCGATAACGCCAGCACAAATTGCACGACCGCGACAACAGCGGCCACACCGCCGCAAACTCATGTTGGCACGGTAACCGCTGAGTTCGTGACAGCTATTCTGCCAGATGGAAGTCGCGTATTTCTTTCCTGTGAATATGGTGTGCACCGATGCGACGTTTTAGCCCCCGGAAAATATACTGCTGAAATCGACGGCAACACACTTCAAGTCTATGTATCCGATCTTTCAGGCAAGATACGCAAAATCAAATACAAGGCAATCGGAAGGATACCTAATTTTCAGTCTCAACAGCCTGTCTCTGCTACTCCAGCGCCCCTACCCGCTATAAAGCCTTCAGAGACCATCAACTCGACTCTGCCGGATCAAAGTGTCGAACAACTGAAAGAGCAAGCTGACAACGGCGACTCCAATGCTCAACTCTTGCTTGCAGATCGCTACATTGGCGGGAATGGCGTTCCCAAAGACTATGCCAAAGCATTTTGGTTGCTCCGCAAGGCAGCCGAGCAGGGAAATATCAAAGGGCAAGAAGCCCTCGGCATGATATATGGGTCAGACGAGCTAATACCGCATGACTATCAGCAATCTGCTGCTTGGTGGCGCAAAGCTGCCGATCAGGGCGATGCAGTGGCGCAGCGCAATCTCGGCTATTTGTTCAAGGATGGTCAGGGTGTAGCGCAGGACTTTACCGAGGCTGCTGTCTGGTGGCTCAAAGCCGCATACCAAGGAGATGCGACGGCACAGTACAACCTTGGCGCTTTGTATTTCAATGGTCAGGGCGTGCCGAAAGACTATGCAGAATCCTATTTCTGGTATGACCTTGCCGTGTCGGAGGAGCAGCGCGAAATCAAACTTGAAGAGGTAGCCAGGTACAGGGATGATTCCGCATCCCATCTGACGAATACGGTCTTACAGCAAACGCAGGAGCGGGCGCGAAAATGGCTTGAGGATCACCCTTCGAAGCCGCAATGACGCAACGCTCTGAGTATCCCGGCAATCGCACTTGCTGCCCGGTGGTGAGGCTCCGGCGCTTTGCTTTTTCCTCTCGTCAACTCTAGTTCAATCCGAAACAAGCGAAACACTCCAGTATTCATACGGGTTGCAGAGCATTTTCCGAAGCGAAACATTCAGGCTTTGTTTCGGCTCAGAAATCATCATTATCCCCAGTGTTTACGCGGGTTGTATCGCTTGTTTCGCTTTGATTCCCCTTTATGGGAAGGTAGCGACAAAACGCCTCATCCAAACTCGCTCTAAGATAACCTTTCACATTTTCACTTTCGGTACGAATCTGGCGCGATGCGACGCCAAACGGGCGAAGCATTGCCGATAGCCTGTTTGCGCTCAGACCATGTGCGGCCCAGGGACTCTCTGCAATCTCATGCAACCGTTGCAGCATTGTTGCGGTTGTCATTTTATCGGCTCCAGGGGTCCAGACATTTTGCACGTCGGCCAACAACTTGAGTTGCAATGAATCCTCTATATCACCAGCGGCCTTTGCGCCAGACAGCACCACGGCGCACCGCTGAAGCTCGCCCAGGCGTGCCGACGCCGCGACGGTACAGGCAGCAAAGAGCGGCATCCATAGGTCGGCATCGCGGTCTGACAGAAACTTCAGATCTTCCATATTCTCGTATGCGTGGCGGACTGATTCCTGATTCCTCGTTGCCCACTCCACGAGAGATTCCCGGATTGGCTCTGCATCGGCCTTTGCTCTTCCCTGCAAAAAACGGTCCACGGTCTGTGACGGAGTTTTGCGTTGCATCGTGACGTGGATGCAGCGGTCCGCCAGCGTATCCGGCAATGAACCGATTGCTGCAAATGCCTTTGGTCCATAAACCGGAAAGTGGCGAACCTCATGGTTTGGCCCATCGCATCGCGGAACCGTTGCCCCCTTTCTGTGCCCAGCATTGAGGACCGCTAGGACGGCCAGTGCGCCTTCAGATGGTTTGTTGCTCCCCAGCGCCTCCACCTCATCCAACAGCAGCGTCGGCACATCCTCCATCATGCGGAAGAGCGCGGCGCTGGTGGCCGACGTTCCACGCCATGCCTTTGATGTGAGCAGTTCCAGCACCTCCAGCACCCGCGTCTTGCCGCATTGCTTCGCCGGTGACAACAGAGCGATATAGGGGAAGGCATCGAACGCATCGGGCAGGTGCGTTGCGACGGCCCAGATTGCCAGCGGGAGATAGGCTACACCCGACAGGATGCTGAATCGGCGTATGAAGTTTTCCGCGCTGTCGATTACATCCAACGGCTGAATCACTTCGCCCTCCCAAGCAGACGGGCGATTTCGTCCTGGCTGAACAACAGTCTGCGGCAGATGCGGACAGGCCGCAAACGATTCTGGCGAACCATTGCTCTAATCGTGTGCGGGCTGACCCGCAGCAGGTCGGCGACTTCCAAAAGCGTGACCAGCCTTGGAACCTTGACAGTGGCTTCGAGTTCATTTGCTGGCATGGCCCACCCCTTCCTTGCGGCGAACAATCTCTGGATTGTTACCCTGCTCAAGCAGTTTCAGCAGAGACGACTCCCGAACCATGACCCGCCCGCCAACCCGCGTCCGTTCCAGCAGCCCCCGGCTCATCCATGAGTAAATCGTAAATTTCGAGACACCTCCGAGCATTCTGGCCGCATCCGTAACCGAATACAGCGTCTCCAATGCCCTTGTATCCTTTGCCATTCCGTCACCTCGAATACGATAACTCTTGCGCGTGTTATTCGTATGACGTAAGATTAGTACAGGTTGTGCAAAGCCCATCCTGAAAAGTTGAGAACGAAAATGGCAAAAAAGCGTATGCGAGAAAAGGGTGATGACGAACTCTTCGCGGTTCATTCAATGGTCCGTGAGTTCTCTGAACGCCTCTCAAACTACGAGTCGCTGCCGACACTATCAGAAGTGTTGGTCGAATTGTTGAATGGCAAGACTCTTAATGTTGCAAGCAAGCAACGCGTCATGCGGATTATTCAATTGCTGCGATTTCAGAGCGGGTATGTGTCTCAGTTGAGCACGCGCTTGCAGCCACGCGACCAAGTGGTTGCGGACCTCTACATTGACGCTCTTTTAGGGTGCAATTCGGAGTTGAATGATGCGCTTTTGAATTACAAGGTCATTCCACAAATCCACCCCATCGGAACTGCACCGATTCTCTACTTTCTTACTGCTGAATCGAATGGTCACTCTCCTAAAGAAAATGCCGAAATTGGCGCGGTGATGTGTGCTCTTCAACTTGCACAGCAAAGCCAAATTGAAAATGCAAGAGAGTGTTTGTGCGGGACATTCTTTGTGGCAGGAAGAATAGACCAGAACCATTGCAGTGTGAAATGCCGAGTGAAGGCCCACCAGTCCTCAGAAGAATTCAAAGCCAAGCGACGGGAGGCTGACCGGAAGCGTTATCGGTTACATAGGGACGGAAAAGTGAAGGAAACCAACAGGAGGATCAATGGCACTAAAAAAACGCGGTAAAACATGGCACACACATTTCGTTGTCAACGGGCAACGATTCCGGCAGAGCCTTGGAACAACGGACTGGAGAGAGGCACAAGCCAAAGAAAAGGAACTGATAGCGGCGGCCTCAGAGGGCAAATTACACCAGACCTCTACCAGCATGGCCCGTCAGCCGTTTGGGTTAGCAGCAGACGATTATGAGATGGCCCGGATGTTGGAACTGGCACCAGCAAGCAAAGCCAAAGAAAAGCAACTTCTGGTGCAGTTGCGGGCATACTTCAAACAGGAACCACTGAAAACGATCACAGCCAAGCGGATCACCGAGTACAGAGCATGGCGGGCAGCACAAACCAAAGAAGTGAAATCAGGTAATGATATGCGGGTTGTGTTGTGTGCTGGCCCTGCAACGTTGAATGCGGAACTTGGCATTTTGCGTCGCATTTTGAAGCGGGCAAGACTCTGGGCGCGTGTTGCTGACGATATACGGCCTCTGAAAGAGCCGAGCACCATCGGGCGGGCGTTGACTGAGGATGACAAGCAACGGCTGCTTAAAACGGCTGTAACGCGGCCTGAATGGGAAACGGCCTACCTTGCTGCAATCCTTTGCTTGAATACTACGGCCCGTGGTTGTGAGTTGAAGGGGCTGCAATGGTCAGATGTGGATTTGTTCTCTCGCACACTGACGATTAGGAAGAGCAAGACGGCAGCGGGAGAGCGGACTATTCCTCTGACTGACGTTGCTTGCTCTGCCTTAGCACGTCTACGCATCCGTGCTGAATCGTTTGGCAAGGTGCAGTCAGAGCATTACATCTTTGCTGCGTTCGTTCCTAAGTTCACATTCAGCGGGAAAAAGGTCGTTGGCTATAATGTGACGGAGTTTGACCCAACTAAGCACATCAATAGCTGGCGGACAGCATGGCGGACGTTGACGAAGAAAGCAGGGTTGCCCGGTTTCCGATTCCACGATTTGAGACATTGCGCGATTACTTCACTTGCGGAGAGCGGGGCAGCAGACTCCACCATCATGTCAATTGCAGGACACGTCAGCCGAAAGATGCTGGAGCGGTACAGCCATGTCCGCATGGAAGCCAAGCGCACCGCTATGGAAACCCTTTCCGAGAGCAGCAAAATGGCAGGTTATGACACAAACCATGACACAAACGCTCAGTCGATGAACGCTCTACCTATCTAAATTATTGAAATGTTTGGTGGACCTGATCGGGATCGAACCGATGACCTCTTCCATGCCATGGAAGCGCGCTCCCAGCTGCGCCACAGGCCCACACGCTGGTTGGAATGCAACTCCTCTATTGTCTCCGCTGGGACAGGATTCGTCAAACCCCGGCCCAAGAGGAGATGGAGCCGAAGCAACGGACGGGGGAAGGGGAATTCGGCGGGTCCGACGGGCGGCTGGAGGGTTCCAAACGCGGACTTGCAGCGGGCTCCGCAGCGATGAAATGGGCCCAAGAAGTCCGGCGGCCTTTCTCGAGGCGGCAAAAAACGTTCGTGACCGGGAACACTTCGGGGGTGGTCCGGTGTCTAAGAGAATAGGGACGCGGACCAGGGGGCCTTTTGCCCTTGTTCCGCATCCCGCGCACTCGATGCAGTCGTGAACTTCCCGGCGGCGGTTTTTGGACCGCTGGGGTGAGTGATTGCAGCAGGCGAGGCGTCTGGCGTTCAGGCAAGCTTCACCCGCGATATCGGAGGATGAAGGCAAGCCCCAAATTTTTTCAAGTGCCAGATGTGCTCGTGTTGCGGTATACGTGGGAGGACACTGAAATGCAGGCGGACCTCACCATGGGCAATCTAGTCAGCGCGCTGGCACTCCCATCCGACGAAGCGGCTCTGATCGCGGAGTTGCGGGCCGGTTCCGAGGAGGCGTTCGCGTGGCTGATCGCGCGCTACCACCAGCCGATCTACTCGCTGCTGGCGCGCATGGTGCAGGATCGCACCGAGGCCGCCGACCTG
>JARLJJ010000199.1 GCA_031291275.1 Formivibrio sp. | reverse complement strand
GACAACACTTGCTAGTGGTGCCAAGGCGGCTGATGGATACCAAGCGCTAGGCGAGCTTGATAGCAATCACGATGGTGTGATTAATGCCAATGACGCGGCGTTTGCAGATCTCAGTGTCTGGGTGGATGCCAACTCTGACGGCGTAAGCGAAGCGGGTGAAGTCAAATCCTTGTCATCGCTTGGCATCACGCAGATTAGCCTTCAAACCACGGCTACCTCAACTGTGGACAATGGAAACATTGTTGGGTTGACGTCAAGCTACGAGACGGCTGACGGAGCAACGCACGCGGCGGCAGACGTCTGGTTTGTGGCTGACAAGCCTGCAGAGGCGGTGGTGCCCTCGGTGGCCGCTCCATCAACTCAAACCCAAGTAGTCAATGCCGCAGGTGATCTTAGAACGCTGGTTAGTACCTTGACGCAGACCATTGGCGCTTTTGCGGGCAGTCAGGATGCTAGCGGAGGATCGACTTCGCCGCAACTTGCCCCAGCGGTTTCTAACCCAAGTTCGGCTGCGCCTTCAACTTTGGCCTCGGTCAATATGGCGGAAGTGATGAAGCAATTCGATGCCAATGGTCAAACGATCACCAACTTGGCTGGTGCAGCAGTACCTTCAACCACGTCCCTGACTTTGCCTGGCTCTCAAAGTGCGTTGAGCAGTGGTTTCCTAGTTGGCGGTGGCAAAGCGTAAGCGGTAGAGTTGTCTTGGAAAGGTAGGTTTTTTAGACCTTTACGTTCCACGATGCCATGTTGAAATGCCTGTATTAGGTATTTCAACCATGGCAGATAGATATCCTCACTCCACAATTCAATGCTTAGCAGCATTGGCGCAGCATCATGGGTTGCCGGTCAACCCGGAGCGTCTGATTGAGGATTACGCCCTGGGTGCCGAGGAGCCCGGTACTTCAACGGTACTGCGCATTGCAGCCGACATCGGTTTAAAAGCAAAAAGCGACAAGTTCAAGTGGGACGAGTTGTTGGCGCAAAACGGTGTTTTCCCAGTGATTGCGCGCATGAGTGATATGCATTGCGTGATTGTTATGGGGGCCTCTGACAAAGACGGCGGGCAGGTCGCAGTTTTGAATCCTATGGCTGACAATCCGGCAGAGGTATTGTTGCTGGATCAGAAAAGGTTTTGTGCACTCTGGCAGGGCCAAGTCTTTTTAATGAAGCGGCTTTATAGCCTGCCAGAACAGAATCAGCCTTTTGGATTTCGCTGGTTTATTCCTGAAATCCTGAAGCAAAAGGCAGCGCTGAGGGATATTGCTGTAGCAGCATTGGCCATGCATTTCTTGGCATTGGCATCGCCGATATTCTTTCAATTGGTGATTGATAAGGTGTTGGTGCATCAAAGCATGCCGACTTTGTGGGTGCTTGGCATCGGTATTGTGATTGCCTTGATATTTGATTCCTTATTTGGTTTCTTACGACAGATACTTACGCTGTCGGCTACCAACAAAATTGATATGCGCTTGACGCGGCGCACGTTTGCACACCTGCTGTCTCTACCGATTGACTATTTCGAAACCACAACAGCGGGTGTTATCACTCGCCACATGCAGCAGGTTGAGAAAATCCGCGGGTTTTTGACCGGGCGGCTTTTTTTCACTGCGCTTGATGCGACGTCACTGTTTATCTTCTTGCCAATTCTTTTTACCTATTCAGTCAAACTGGCACTCATCACCCTCGTCTTCACTTGCTTGATCGCTTGTGTTGTGATGGCAATGGTTCCTGTATTTCAGCGGCGCTTGAATGATTTGTACCAAGCTGAAGGGGTGCGACAGTCCATGATGGTGGAGACGATTCATGGAATGCGAACCGTCAAAGCCCTGGCCATTGAGCCCACACAACGCAGGTTGTGGGACCAGCGCTCTGCACATTCGATCAACATGCACTTCCGGGTTGGGAAGATTTCGATCACGGGAAATGCGATTACGGACTTTTTGGGCAAATTACTGCCAGTCACCATCATTATTCTGGGGACTCAGGAGGTCTTTGATCAAACTATGTCCGTTGGCGCTCTGATTGGGTTTCAAATGATTACCGGTCGAGTAGTTCAGCCTTTGATTGCTATTGTGGGTTTGGTCAATGAATACCAAGAAACCTCACTATCCGTGCGCATGCTGGGCGAAGTGATGAATCGACCGTCCGAGGGGAGGGCCAATGCAGGTGGTTTGCGCCCTGATCTGTTGGGTGAAATTTCTTTTGAAAACGTCACATTCCGCTATCCCGGTTCCAGCGTGTCGGCACTGGATCGCGCCAGCCTGTCTATTGCTGCAGGTGCGGTGGTAGGCATCGTCGGGCGCAGCGGGTCTGGAAAGACAACGCTTACCAAGTTGATTCAAGGCTTATATAGCATACAAGAGGGGATCGTCAGGTTTGATAGAACTGATGCGCGCGAGATAGAGTTGGCCCACTTGCGGCGGCAGATAGGTGTGGTGCTGCAAGAGAACTTTCTATTTAGAGGCACCATTCGCGAGAATATTGCTGCGGCCAGACCCGAGGCAACTTTTGAAGAAATTGTTGCCGCCTCGGATGCGGCTGGTGCATCAGAATTTATTGAGCGAATGCCACAAGGCTACAACACCCAACTGGAAGAAAACGCCTCTAACTTGTCTGGTGGACAGAAGCAGCGTTTGTCAATTGCTCGCACTTTGCTCACCAAACCACGTATTTTGATTTTGGACGAAGCTGCCAGTGCCTTGGACCCAGAAAGTGAAGCGATTTTTATCAGCAACCTGTCACGCATCGCCGTAGGTCGCACCGTCATCATGATTTCGCATCGTTTGTCGACCTTGGTCAACGCCAACGCTATCTTGGTCATGCAGCAAGGCAAACTGGTCGACCAAGGTACGCACGCGGAGCTTTTAACAAGATGTGAAACCTACCAGCAACTATGGAACCAGCAAACAAGCCATCTTTAATGCGTTGGCTTCCATTTGTTGGGGGCAAGCGAAGCAAGGTCAAAACGGTCATCGCCTATCTGCCTGATGCCGATGAAATTGAGCGCAGCCCGGTACCACGCATGGCTCAGGTCACCATGCATGTGTTGCTGCTGGCTTTTGTGTCATTTGGATTGTGGGCGAGCTTCTCTGAACTTGAAAAAGTGGTTGTGGCGCAAGGTCGCCTGATTAATCCGCTACCCAATGTGGTGGTGCAGCCACTTGAATTGTCCATCATCAAGACCATTGATGTACAAGTAGGACAGTCGGTAAAGAAGGGCGATGTTTTGGCCACGCTGGATGCCACTTTTGCGAAGGCAGATGAGTCTCAACTGAAAACCCGACTTGATAGTTTGGAAACGCAAATTCAGGATTTTGAGCAGGAGCTATCGGGCGAAACATCTACCAGAAGAAATAACACCAACGCAGACGATCGGTTGCAAGCAAGCTTGCTTTCGGAGAGAAAAGCAAATTACCAAGCGCAGCAAATGAAATTGTCAGAAAACATCGCTAAAGCGCGTGCTGCATTGGCGACCAATCGGCGTGACCAAAGTCTTGTAGCTTCAAGATTGAAATCGCTGAAAGAGATTGAGGCAATGCAAGAAAAAATGGTGGCGCAAAAATTTGGAGCTCCTCTACAGCTGCTTGAGGCGCAACAGCGGTCCAAAGAGGTGGAGCGTGAATTGGAGTTGGTGTCAAACCGTGAGGTCGAAATTAGACGAGATTTGTCAGCCCTGGATTCTGAGCGAACTGCGTTCGAGAGAGGTTGGCGGCAGAAGATCATGGAAGACTTGCTCAATATCACCCGCGAGCGTGACTCGTTGAAAGAGCAAATTCAAAAGGCTGATAAAAGATCTGACCTTGTGACTTTGACAGCTCCTTCTGACGCAGTTGTTCTTGAAATAGCAAAACTTTCAGTAGGCTCTATTGTTCAGCCTGCACAAACGTTCTTTACACTCGTGCCGCTAAATGTGAGTCTAGAGGCCGAAGTGCAGATTGACGCAGTTGATGTGGGTTATGTTAGAGCGGGGTATCCGGTACATGTCAAACTGGATGCCTTTCCCTATCAAAAGCACGGAATGATTGATGCCAAAGTGCGTACGATTAGTGAAGACGCGTTCAAGCATGAGACCAATAGTGGCGCAACGGGTGGCGCCTATTATTTGGCTCGACTGACGCTGGGGTCGATTCACTTGAACAACATGGCGGACAAATCTCGATTACTACCTGGGATGACCTTGTCGGCTGAGATTGTTGTTGGTCAACGCTCAGTTATTTCATACTTGGCCTGGCCCTTGACAAAAGGGCTCAATGAGGCGGTGAGGGAACCGTGATGAGTGCAAATGAGTCGTTTCCAATCGATGTATTGGCTGCATGGAATGGCCAGATGACATTTGATAACTTAATTACCAGTGCTAGTCAGCTTGAGGCAGAAGGTTTGCTGCCATTGGCTGCAGTGCTCTATTCCACTTGGGTTCAGAGAAGCAAGTCACCTTATCTTCACGCAGCGTATTTCAACCTGGGCGTCACACTGAGCAATGTCAACGACTTGGAGGGTGCGAAATCTGCTTATGGCCGTGCTTTTGAGTTGTCACCCGGTTTTTTGCAGCCAAGGTTGAATCTGGGGTCATTGTATGAACGCTCGGGCGATACTGAGAAAGCGTTGGAGCAATGGCGATGGATCGATCAAAACGCCTCGGTATCTCGTGTCGAAAATAGACCTTTGGTAGCGATGGCGCTGAACCACCTCGGGCGTGTCTTGGAGGGGAAAAAGCGGCTCTCCGAAGCAGTTTACTATCTAACAAAGAGTCTTGGAATTGAGCCAAACCAAGCAGATGTGTTGCACCACTGGATCAGTTTGCGTCAAAAGCAATGCATTTGGCCTGTCTACACGAAGTTGCCGCGCATCACCGAGGCATTCATGCGCGAAAGTACCTCAGTGTTGTCCATGCTGAGTATCACGGATGATCCCGCAGAGCAACTGGCGACTGCTACCAGATTTGCACGGAAAAAGTTTCTTGACGGGGTTCCTATGCTGGCCAATCCAAAGGGATACGGCCACCGTAAGATTCGACTGGGGTTTTGTTCCTCTGATTTCTGCCTGCATCCCGTATCTATGCTCACCGTGGAGTTGTTTGAACTGCTTGACCGAGAAAAATTTGAAGTCTTTGGGTATTGCTGGAGCCCTGAGGATGGCTCCGAGCTGCGCAAGCGGGTGATTGCAGCGATGGATCATTTCACACGTATCAACCAAATGAGTGATAGAGATGCTGCAAATAAAATCCGAGCAGATGAGGTCGATATCTTGATCGACTTGCAAGGGCAAACAGCTGGAGCGCGGGCCAATATGTTGGCGTATCGACCTGCACCTTTGCAAATTACATATTTGGGCTTGCCGGCAACGACAGGCCTGCCGTCCATCGACTATGTGATTGCAGATAAGTTTTTGATCCCTGAGTCAGAAGCAGTACATTATTCGGAAAAGCCCATCTACATGCCCGATGTGTATCAGATCAGCGACCGCAAACGCAAGGTGGGCTCGATACCCACAAGGCAGAGTAGTGGCTTGCCGACGGAAGGTTTTGTATTCTGTTCATTCAATAACAATTACAAAATCACCCCAGAGGTATTTGATGCTTGGATGCGCATTTTGCATGGCGTCCCCGGCAGCGTCTTGTGGCTACTGTCAGACAACCAGTGGGCGCAGGACAACCTGATTCTGGAGGCCGAAGCGCGTGGTATTGGACGGGAACGGCTGATTTTTGCAGGGCGCGTTTCGCCAGAAGACTATTTGGCCCGCTACCAAATCGCAGACTTATTTTTGGACACATTTCCATTTAATGCTGGCACCACTGCAAATGATGCGCTATGGATGGGCTTGCCGATACTGACACTAACGGGGCGTGCGTTTGCATCCCGCATGGCAGGGGCACTGTTGACTGCGGCGAATCAACTTGAGCTGATTACTTTTGACTTGCGTGCCTACGAACAAAAAGCCATCCAACTTGCCAATAACGCCACTTCACTCTCCCGATTGAAAGCGCAACTAACGCATGAACACCATGAAGGACGGTTGTTTGATACAACGCGATTTGTCCGAAACTTGGAATCCCATTTACTCGAGATTTTCAACTAGGGTTTTGTATTGGTGACAGAGTTCAATGACAGCGTCGTGTTGGATCAAACGCACACGATTTTTGGTGAAGACCGTTGGCACTCACATGGCATCGTCCATGGTCAAGCCGGTGATCCAGCGAAACAGAAGCTTGTATTGCGTCTGCTCCATGAGTTGGTGCTCAGAGCGGATGCTGCAAAACACCGGCAAGAGCATGGCGCGTAGTAACTTCGGGGGCGATGCCGGGGCGACCGCACTTGATGTTGGCCTCATACATGGCGGAGAACACCCGGGTTCGACACCAATTTCGAAAATTTCTGCATTTCTTTCGATATGCGTCAATGAAATTAACGTAAGCGGGTGCGGGGTTCTTCTTGATGCATCTCATTCATTGTCTTGATAGCCATGGGAGCAGGTATGATTCATTTTTAGTGAACTGGAATATTTGTTAATTATTGGAGAATATTAAAGTGGCTGACAACTTGTTTCAGATGATAAAAGGCATGAATCTTCCGGCGTCTAGGGGTATATTACAAGTCGGCGCGAGTTATGGTCAAGAACTACAGCAATTTTTAGACAATGGAGTGACCCATGGTGTTTTGATTGAACCCTTGCCAGATCCATTTGCCTCCATATCAAGCATGTGTCGTCAAATACCCGGCTTCGTTGCTGTTAATGCGTTGTGTTCAGATTATTCAAATAAATCCTATACCTTTCACGTCTCCTCTAATGGCGGTATGTCCAGCAGCATACTTCCGCCCAAGGATCATCTTAAGATTTTTGATTATGTAAAATTTAACGAAACCGTAAATTTAAAATCAACAACAGTTGATGAGGTCATTACTTTTCTTGAAATTAATGGCCACGAAGCGGTTACTAAAGAATTAGATACCTTGTACATGGATGTCCAGGGCGCAGAATACAAAGTCTTGTTAGGTTCATCTCGAACGTTGAATCAGATGAATTATGTTTACATGGAGTTGATTCGCGGTAATCTCTATGAGGGAATGCAGTCTCTTGCCAACTATTGTTCGTTGTTTGAGTTACATGGTTTTACGCTGAATAATTTAAACTTTAATGCATTTCACCACGCTGATGCCCTATTTGTAAAAAGAGCATTGATCGGGTTATAATATCCTTGGTTATAGTCAAGGATGCTTGTCAGCTTATGATTGTCGGCTGTAACGGAAATTTAAAATACAGTTCGACTTGAGTCGAATGCACGTCGAAATTCGACGCCCTGCATTCTGTGCATAATTTGTGCGTAGATTACACGTTTCCGGGGATATCAATTAGGTATTTCATATTTTCTTTGTTTTATTATTATAAATAAATCAAGAATTAGACTTGATGATAAATGGGTCATCGCTCTTGGCGAGCGCACATGAACTGTTACTGAAAAGTCTTCTACCGTGTATATGAAAAAAACAAACAACCTGGGTTCAAAGCACAAAATTTCTGCTCATGGGCAGCAACTTATAAGGGTTGGCATATATATTTCATACTGTCACTTCCTGCAATCTGCTTGTTAATGAAGTCGGTCAGAATATCGTTGGTAAAAGCGGCTTGAATGGTTGTTCCAAAGGTTTGGAAATGATGATTATATCTCATTAGATAAAGAGATATTGCTGCCGTTTTATGTAGAGCACGTGCATATTCAGGGTATCCTGTCGTGCATTTTTCTACAATATCAATCAGCCACGAAAGCTGTGTAAGCATATCTTTGGTGGCAGCCTCATCACCGGATGCGATGGCAAAATGTTTACCCAAATAGTTATCAGTCACAGGTGAGCGTCGCAAATAAACTTCAGCATCTGTGCATGGCAATATGGGGCCACGAGAGACTGCTTCAGCAATATACAGATGATCTGCGCCTACACATGGATATCTGAATTTTACTTTCTCACGCACAGTTTGTCTCCATAGTCCAAAAATTGGAGTGTTGTACATAAGACTAAGTATTGTTAATGTCGCATCAAATACACTGTTCATGTGCCCAGATTCATGGAATGTTGGCCATTTTCTGGTGATATTGTCCTCTTCGTCAATTTCAAAAGAGTTGGCTTGATAAGCTATGCTTGCATTGGGATTTTTAATCAAACAGCTGATGCAGCTTGATAAGACATTTTTTGAAATGAGATCATGACCTCCCAGCATCATACTGGCAAAGTAGTTGCCTTTGCAAATATATTCGACAGAGAAATTTAAGTTTCCAAAAGAGTTAAGTTTTCCATTTGGTCGAATTATTTTTATTCTTGCATCTTTCTCCTGGAAATTGGCTGCAATTTCAGCGGTATGGTCGGTTGAGTAATTTTCTGAAATAATTAAATCAAAATTCCCATAGTCTTGACAAAGGATTGAATCAATCGTTTTGTTTAGGTATTTTTCTTCATTGTGAACTGGTAAAAATATGGCAATTTTTTCCATGATTTTAGAGGCTGCTAATTTACTTGCGCAATAGAAAACCGTCAGGTGCTACCGTAACCATGAGGCGGTGCTCGATGGTGCGATCAATCAAAAAGTCGGAGTTAGTTGTCAGCCATTGTTTTGTTGCTGTTTTGGGGTTGTTACCCACATCCCAAGGGCGGTCGGCAAAGAATTTGGGCGGCATGTCTTCCACAAACGTGTCAAACACCACGCAATAGCTGCCTGGGCTCACCAGAGTGGCGTACGCATTCAATTCACCCAGCACATGGTCGTGGGTGTGCATCGAGTCCAGGAACACCATGACTTTTTTGTAGCCTAGAGCAGCTTCCTTGACTTGGGCCACCACGCCAGGGTCAATGGACGACCCTTGAAACATCTGGATGCGGCTGGCCATGGGGTGGGCCTCGATCGCCGCGCGGTTATGCGGTCGAATGTCGATGTCGATGCCGATCACCTTGCGGGAGGATTTCCGGGGATCCAAGATAACGCCACTTTGAATGGCATCACACATGTCCAACATGGCCAGCATAGATGCGCTCAGGATCAGTGAGCCACCGTGAGCAATACCGGTTTCCACGATCAGGTCGGGGCGAATGGTCCATATCAAATCTTGAATCGCCACCATGTCTTGAGGGTATTGAATGATGGGGCGACCTAACCAGTCGAAGTTGTAGACGTATTTTTTGTCCATGGACTGTTGCAGCCATTGTTGCGACAGTTCGACAAAAGCCTTGTCCTGGGGGTAGCTGCTCAGTCGCTCATGGCGTTCGGATTCGAATTGCTGTTGTGGTGTCATGAAGGTATCTCCTGGTTGATTGGGGTGCGCCCAAATGGACTCATCGGTGCTCTTTGGCTACAGCAGCCAAGCCTTGTTCAAGCGTCCAGTTGGGCTGCCATCCAGTGGCGATCAGTTTGGCATTTTCGCCGGTCAGCATGTGGGGCTCCCCAGGCCGCTGGGTTGCCAAATCCAGCACTTGTCTTGGATCTGCACGGCACACATCGGCCAAAAATCGAACCACTTGCTCTATTTGCACGGGTTGCCCAGAGCAGATGTTGAAGCTTCCTTGATTCGTGTGGCTGAGCAGGGTTAGAAAGGCTTTTGCCACGTCTGGCACGTAGAGCATGTCTCGGAAGGCATTGGCGTTCACCCCGAAAGGTGGGGCCTCGCCACGGAAAACTCTTAGCAGCGACGGGATTAGGCGCTGGGCCGCCTCGCCTTGGCCAAATGGGAAAAATATGCGCCCCCAGGCGAAGGACGTGCCATGTAACTCGCACAAGGCTTCTATCATTTGACGAGTGGCATTTTTGGCTACACCATAGGTGGTTGTTGGGCTGCATGGTGTGGCATCTTCACGCAGATAGCCATGTGCCCAGTCGTACTCGGCACAGGTTCCGGCCACTACCACGCGCGTGCCACCTTGCAGGCAAAACGCATCGACCAGTCTCAGTGTGGCTTGCACCCATTGGAAATTCAGCGGCGAGGACCAGTATTTGCCATGTTCCGTGGTCCAAGCCAGGTGAAGAAGATGGCTAGCCTCGGCTAGTTGGAGGAGGGGCACCGGATCAAGGGTGTGAAGTAAATCGGCCTGAATGTGCCTCACGCCTGCGAACCCTATGGGGGCACTGCGCCCCAGAGTTACCACTTCGTGACCGTGAGAGAGCAGACTGGTGAGAACGTGGCGCCCCAGGAATCCGCTGCCTCCGGTGACCAGTACCTTCATGGATGAATCTCAAGCTGTGGCACCGCTGTGACAAATTGCCCGCCCCAGTCGCGGATGTAGGCCAGCTGTGTCATAACTTCGTCTTTCAGGTTCCACGGCAGGATCAACACATGGCTGGGTTGATGGGCAACAAGGTGTGCCTCGTCCAGAATGGGGATGCGGCTGCCTGGCATGAACTTGCCTTGTTTGGCGGGATTTTTGTCTACCACATAAGGCAGAAGGTGGGGACGAACGCCTGCAAAATTGAGCAATGTGTTGCCTTTTGCAGCAGCTCCGTAGGAACAAACTCGACCACCGGTATGCGCTTGATTTACTAAAAATGATAGCAGCTCGCGGACTATCCTAAAGGGCTGTAAGGTAAATTTACTATAAAAATCAGGAGTTTTCATGCCTGCCAGCAGTTCGGTCTCCAGGATTTGCTGCACCGCGGGCGTGACAGGGTGGTCGCCGCTGGCGGTCTTCTGTGCGAAGACCCTCAGACTGCCGCCGTGCGTGGGCAGTTCTTGCACGTCAAAGATGCTCAAACCGTTAGCCACAAAGATGGTTTGCACCGCCGTGAGCGACAGGTAGGAGTAATGCTCATGGTAGGCCGTGTCAAACTGGCACTGCTGCACCATGCGCAACAGGTGGGGAAACTCAAAGGTGGCCACTCCCTGCGGTTTGAGCAGGTGGGCGAAGCCCGCACAAAAGTCGTTGATGTCAGGGACATGGGCCAGCACGTTGTTGGCCACCATCAAGTCAGCTTGGCGACCTTGCGCGGCGAGTTCACGCGCCAACTCCACCCCGAAGAAACGGCCCACAATGTCGATGCCTTTGGCGATGGCGGCAGCCGCTGTGCTGGCGGTGGGCTCAATGCCGTAACAGGGGATGCCGAGTTGTTGAATGTACTGGAGCAGGTAACCGTCATTGGCGGCTACCTCAACCACGCAACTGTTGGCATTCAAACCAAAGCGCTCATGCACGGCTTGCGCGTAATGTTTGGCGTGGGCCAGCCAGGAACTGGAGAAGGAACTGAAGTAGGCGTAATCGTCATTGAACAGCGCCTCGCGCCCTGCATGGTCTTCGGTTTGAACCAGCCAGCAGTGCTCGCAGGCCAGCACCCGCAAGGGGTACCAGACTTCGGGGGCGTTCAAGGTGGTGTTTGTTAGGTAGGCGTTGGACGGCGGCGCGCTGCCCAAATCCAGAAATGGCAGGCTCAGTTCGTGTCCGCAATGTCTGCATTTCACAGGCGTACTCCTTCAAATGTCGCGTCAATCATGGGGTGGCCCTGGTCTCGTGCGGACAAGCCCACCACGGGCAGTGGCCAGGCAATGGCAAGGCGGGCATCCAGTGGGTTGAGTCCCGCATCGGCCACAGGAACATAGGGCGTAGAGTGGCAATACAGCATCTCTACATCGTCTTCCAGGGTTTGGAACCCGTGGGCAAACCCTTGCGGGATCAGCAGGGCGCAGTGGTTGTCGGCAGACAGATGCTGGGCGTGCCACTGCAGGTAAGTGGATGAATCAAGTCGCACATCCACCGCCACGTCCCACACAGCGCCACGCAGGCAGCTGACCAGCTTCATTTCTGCGTGAGGTGGCTTTTGATAATGCATGCCCCGCACCGTGGCGCGGTGCTGGGTGAGGGTGTGGTTGATTTGTGCGATGGGTGTGTACCAGCCCGCCTGTTGGAGTTCGTCGGCACAGAACAGGCGAGACAGGAAGCCGCGGGTATCCCCCAGAGCGACACGCTGCACGACCTTGAGGCCTTGCAGCGGGGTGTCGGTGACGGTGAATCGGCTCATTAGCCGGCCTCGTAATCGGCAATGTCGGCCAGGCAAAGGGCCTGCGCACTTTCGCCGAGTGCTTGCCGACGGTACCAATCCATGGTGCGCTGGACCGTGTGAAGCAGGTTCCATCGTGGCTCAACGCCCAATACCGCCTTGGCCTTGGCAATTTCCAAGGCGAGCAGGCCGGCTTCGTGAGGACCTTGATCGACTGCACCAAACGTGACCTGACCATGCTTATAGGCTTGTTGGGCCATGTCTATCACCTTGCGTACCGTGGCCGCTTCCGCCGGGTGAGGCCCGAAGTTGTACGGGCCAGCTGATGCAGGATGTGCCCACAACTGCTGGGCTAACACCAGATAGCCAGCCAGGGGCTCCAGCACGTGTTGCCAGGGGCGAACGGCATCGGGTCGACGGATATCAAGCACATGGCCTGTTTGCCAGGCGCGCACGGCATCCGGTATCAGACGATCAGGTGACCAGTCTCCACCTCCGATGACATTTCCGGCTCTTGCGCTTGATACAGCTGTATTTTGCGCTCTCAAAAAGGAAGCGAAATAACTGCTGATGACCATCTCGCTGGCGGCTTTGCTGGCACTGTAGGGGTCGTGTCCGCCCAGTGGGTCGCTTTCCCGATAGGGGTAAACCCATTCGTGGTTTTGATAGACCTTGTCGGTGGTGATGGCCACGACGACGCGGGTTCCGTGTTGTCCACGCAGGGCATCAAGCAGGTGCGCCGTGCCCATCACGTTGGTGGCAAAGGTGTCCAGCGGTTGTTGGTAGCTGGTGCGCACCAGGGCTTGGGCAGCCAGGTGAAACACAATGTCGGGGCGTGAGGTCTGCACCAAGTGTTTGAGTTCGCTGGCTTGTCGAATGTCGCAGATGTGGCTCTGCATGGCATTGCTCATCCCTAGTAACTCGAACAAATTGGGCTGTGTGGCAGGTGGCAAAGAAATGCCAATCACCTCGGCCCCCATTTGTTGCAACCACAGGCTCAGCCAAGCCCCTTTGAAGCCGGTATGACCGGTGAGCAAGACCCGTTTGCCTTGCCAAAAATCTTTTTCCGGCAACATCACCACACCTTCCAGGGCGCTTTGCCGGAATGCCAAAGGTCTTCCAGCAGAGTTTTTTCGCGCAGTGTGTCCATGGGTTGCCAAAAGCCGTTGTGTTCATAGGCCTCAAGTTGGCCGTCCGCTGCCAGGCTTGACAGGGGTTCAGCCTCCCAGCTGGTGCTGTCTTGTGCGATGCGATCGATGCATTTGGGAGACAGGACAAAAAAGCCACCATTGATCAGTCCGCCGTCCCCTCGCGGTTTTTCGGTGAACCCCCGGACGCAGGTGTTCTCCATTTGCAAGGCACCGTACCGTCCAGGGGGTTGTACTGCGGTGACGGTGGCCAGTTTGCCGTGCTGACGATGGAATTCAATGCTGGCGGTGATGTCCACGTCGGACACGCCGTCACCGTAGGTAAAACAAAACGCATCGTCGTTCTTGACGTAGTTGGATACACGTTTGAGCCGCCCCCCAGTCATGGTGTCTTCTCCGGTATCTACAAGGGTGACGCGCCAGGGTTCGGCGTGTTTGTGGTGCACTTCCATGCGGTTGTTGACCATGTCAAAGGTCACATCGGACATGTGCAGAAAGTAGTTGGCGAAGTACTCTTTGATGAGATAGCCTTTGTAGCCACAGCAGATGACAAACTCATTGACGTTGTGCGCGGAGTAAATCTTCAGGATGTGCCACAAGATGGGCATGCCGCCAATGTCGATCATGGGTTTCGGTTTGAGGTGTGTTTCCTCGCTGATGCGGGTACCCAGGCCACCGGCCAAAATCACTGCTTTCATGGCGTGCCAATCTATCAAAAAAACACTATTTGTTGGTGGAGCGTGCCGCCTTTAACAGCATTGCTGTATTGCGAAAAGTACTGTTAGAGGTGTCAACAATCTGGGAATGTGAAAGTATCAACAAGTCGATCACGGCATCTTCAACGCTCAAGGCACTGCGATCGACATTGCAGGCATAAACTCTGCCGCTACTGTCAGCTGTTGGTGTGTTCCAGTCGCCATCGACTAGTGTCTTCACGTAAGCCCGCTTGGGATAAATGGCAACATTATTTAGGAGACCAAACTGTTGTTCTACCTCTTCATCATCAGAGCAAACAAAAAACTGCTTATGAGGGCAATTGCTGATGAGAGTAAAAAGATTCTTATCGTCAGAGCTATTGGCGCCAAAATCAGTCTTTCGAATATGGACTCCAAAGAATTCTGTCAGGTTCCTCGATTCAATAAACCTTTGAGCAATATGAGTTAAATTTTTAGAAAGTGGCAAGCAATTTATTTGTTTCAATACACAATCCATCTTCAAAAATGAGGGAATCAATGGTGTATGGAAATAAACATCTCGATGACTTGAAGATAAATAATTTACAGCTTTGTCAAGTGAAGCAGTTTGAAGAGGGGACTGATTTGAAACGCCCATATGCAAGTGGTCTTCAGTCATGAAAAACTGAAAATCATCTTTTATTGGTAGATATGTCTTTAGCTCGCGCTCAAGTACATTTTCTGGTAATTCAAATATGTCGTTATAGGCGGCTCTACACCAGTTATTGCGTGGCCATACAATAATTGGAGTCAATTGGGCAGCTTTGGCAATCAGAGAACCAGCGATTAAACCATTGAAGCGATTGCCAAATCCACCATCGCAGTAAATGTGCATTGAACGTGACATACTGAATATTAGGTAAGTAAAGATAGCAATTGATTGACTGGCAATTGCCATTCAAGAGAATCGTTAGAAATCTTTGACATACTGCTCAAATCAGTATTTTTTGGCTTGATATTGATGAGTATTTCAATCAAATGCTCAAGTTCTGGCTCACGGTATGAGCATCGCTTATTTCCTTGAACTACCGTGTTTTTATACAGTTTAGATTCGATCTTTTGATGTGTTGAGTTACTAATGAAATCATCAGTTGCACCACCAGCTGTTGCAATAACTGGAGTGCCACAAGCCATTGCTTCGCATACGGGCAGATTGAAGCCCTCTGCACGGTATGGGGATACATAACAATCCGCAATGCCATACATAGCATTCATCTGATCCATGGTCAGATTGGCGGGGATCAGGGTAATAGCTTTCAACACATCATCAGAAAGCAAGCCGGCATTGGAGAGTGTTGACTGAATGTAGGTTTCACCCGAGATTCCATAAGTGTTGCGCTGATCCTTGAAAACAAGACGAATATCTTTGCGTTGTTGGCGTGCTGTGGCAAATCCTTTTAATAGAATATCAATTCCCTTGTTCCAGATAGCTGCCCCGATATTTAGGAGTAAAATTTCATTTTCTGGAAATGAAAGTGCCGCTCGTTGGAGTTTTATGGTTTCATTTGGTAATGGAAAGAAGTAGTCTTTGCTTGCACCATGCGAAATAACATGAACATTGTCAGGATGAAACCCCCAGTCAATAATCAGATTTCTGGACCAATTGCTGGGGGTTATAATAATACCACCCGCAGCTTGAAATTGTGTGATGTCGCTTCCTTTGGAGAAAGTGTTTTCATCTAGTCCCAGTTCTGTTACCAGAAATACAGCCAATTTCCCACCTGTCGCAGGGGGGGTGAGATTTACCGGTGAGTGAATACGAAATGTCCAACCAGATGAAGTCTCATGGGTTGGCGTAGAAATTTGCGACAAAATTGTTTCATCAACACTATGAAATCCAGCACCATTGGTTGCCTGATTCCAATGCGGAAAGTGAAATGGCACATCCGCATGGGATAGAGTGAGGTTGGTGTACTTGACTAACTCAAGCAATTGGAATTGGTTGACTAATGCAAATGAATGGTTAATGCCACGCCAGCCTTCTATCGTCAAAGATTGGGTAAATTGACGTTGGTAATATGGTGTCACAGTATTACTCTTTTATATGGATATTCTTCGGTGGCAGTTTATTTTTATCTTGCGAACTTATCATACCTGCATGTTCATGATGTCAGTATAGGCTTGCACCATGCGGTTGCGCACATGCAGCGTGGCGGTGAAGCCGATCTGCGCTTTTTGAATTGCCACCATGGTTTCTTCCAGGCTGACATTGGGGTTTTCCAGCTGAACTTCCTTTTGCAGGCGCGTAGCATCATTTTGCGCAGCACTTACCGATCCCAATGCACTTTTCAGGGCACCGGAGAAGCCTTCTGACTCTGCGCCAATGACTTGGCCTGTTGAACGCCCGCCCGGCATGGTGGGTCGCACCGAGACCGGCATGGTGGTTGGGGTGAGTCTTAGGTTCATGGTGTTGGGTGTCCCTTTTGGATGGGTCTGGGGGATGCTAAAACGACCCCGCTAAAACATAAATTTGAAGTGAGGGGTAAAACCCGGTCTTATCAAGCTCATGTTTTCGGAGGTGTGTCAAATAATCGTCCGCATCCGAGTTGCGAAACGAGTTATGTGAAGCACTCCATTACGGAAGACATCCATGCCAGCCGCCACTGCAATATCCACTATTCCTATTAATCCCAGCTTCAGTCAGCGCTTGGCCGGATTGGACCAAGGGCAAAAAATGCGCTTGGCCGTTGGCGTGGTGCTGTTTGTCTTGATAGGCGTTGTAGGGTTGGTGATGGGGCGCCAAGCCGAATGGCGGGTGCTGTATGCCAATCTCGCGGAGAAGGATGGCGGTGCCATCGTGGCTCAGCTCACCACCATGAATGTTCCTTATAAGTATGCAGATGGCGGTGGCGCTATTCTGGTGCCCGCTGACAAGGTGTACGACACGCGTCTGAAGCTGGCTTCCCAGGGGCTGCCCAAAGGTGCTGTGACCGGTTTCGAGATCATGGACACTGCCAACCGCTTTGGTATGACGCAGTTTCAGGAGCACCTGACCTTTCAGCGTGGGCTTGAAGGTGAGTTGACGCGCTCCATTCAGGCGTTGTCGTCGGTGGCTAGTGCCCGGGTGCATTTGGCGCTCCCCAATCAAAACGGTTTTTTCCGTGAGCAGCAAAAGCCGTCCGCATCGGTGGTCGTGGGCATGAATGCTGGTCGCTCGTTAGATCGCGGTCAACTGGCTGGCATCATTCACCTGGTGGCCTCCAGCGTGCCGGAGATGGACCCCAAAGCCGTCAGTGTGCTCGACGATACCGGCAAACTCTTGTCTACACCGCCCGAGGGTGAACTGGGTATGGGCGGCGATGCCCAGCAGCTTCAATATGTGCAGCAAGTCGAGCAGCTTTATAGCAAGCGAATCCTGGACATTCTGGAGCCGGTGGTGGGACGTCAAAATGTTCGCGCTCAGGTTACGGCTGAACTGGATTTCTCGCAAACCGAATCGACCTCAGAGTTGTTCAAACCGAACCAGACACCAGACTCCATCGCGATTCGCAGTCAGCAGTCGATGGAAAGCACCAACGCGGCCAATTCCGGCCCCGCTACCGGCGTGCCAGGGGCGGTCACCAATCAGCCGCCAGGACCGTCTACGGCACCTATCAACGGTGCGGCGCAAGCACCAGTGGCCGCAAATGGTGCCAGCGCGGCAGGTAGCGCGGGTGGCCGCAAAGAGTCCATCGTCAACTACGAGGTGGACAAGACGGTGCGTGTGGTACGCGGCAGCACGGGCATGATCAAGCGCATCAGCGCGGCGGTGGTACTGAATAACCAAACAAAGACGGATGCTAAAGGCAAGACCACCACCGAGCCGCTGACCGATGCCGAACTCGCAAAAATGACTGCACTAGTGCAGGAGACCATTGGTTTCAACAAGGACCGTGGCGACTCGTTGAACGTGGTGAACGCGCCGTTTACCAGTGACAAGGTGACAGTGGAGTCTGTGCCAGCGTGGCAGCAGCCTGCGTTGCTGGACTTGGCGCGTAGCTTTGCCTGGCCGGTAGGGACCTTGCTGTTTGGCACCCTGGTGTTGATGGGTGCGATTCGCCCGGCACTGAAAGTGATGGCGCAGGCCGCCCCGGCGCATCAGTCATCGTCTGCAACTGGCACTTTGGATGCCATTGAGTCTGAGCAGCCAGATCGCCCCCTGCTGGCAGCACCCTCGGCGTCTAGCCATCAGCCAGCAGAAGCTAGTCAGGCCGATATTGCGTTAGAAGACGCGCGTAAATTAACCCGTGACAACCCGGCGGCAGTTGCTAACATTGTCAAAACCTGGATCAATGGCGAGGCTCCCGCCTGAAGGCGTGGCGCGCACGCACCAGGTATTGAACGGGGGAATCTGAATCATGTCGCAAACTGATGGTCTGGAAGATGCTGCCATCTTGATGATGTCTCTGGGTGAAGCCGAGGCTTCTGAGGTGTTCAAGCATTTGTCGCCCAAAGAGGTGCAGAAACTTGGCGAGGCCATTGCCAAGACCAAGGCCATCACGCGTGAACGCGTGAACGACGTGGTGGACAAGTTCACAGGTATTGCCGCCGCGCAGAGTTTGCTGGTGTCCAACTCGGGCGACTATGTGCGATCAGTGCTCAAGCGGGCGTTGGGCGACGACAAGGCAGCGCTGCTGATTGACCGCATCTTGCAGGGTGGTGACGTTTCGGGTATTGAGAGCCTGAAGTGGATGGAGCCGTCTAGCGTAGCCGAGTTGCTGCGCAACGAGCATCCGCAGATCGTAGCCGCCATTCTGGTGCATCTGGATTTTGACCAAGCGGCTGACATTTTGAAGTTTTTTAATGAACGCCAGCGCAACGAGGTGATGCTGCGCGTAGCAACCATGGAAGGTATCCAACCATCGGCCCTAAAGGATTTGAACGAGGTCTTGTTTAAAGTGCTGGCTGGCGGCGATAAGATGCGCAAATCGTCACTGGGTGGCGTCAAAACCGCTGCCGAGATGATTAACCTGATGGGTACAGCCATAGAAGGCACGGTGATCGAGTCCATCCGCAACCATGATCCTGATCTGGCGCAGAAGATCATGGACAAGATGTTTGTCTTTGACGATGTGATCAAGCTTGACGACAAGTCCATTCAGACGGTGTTGAAAGAGATTTCAAGCGATGTGTTGATCGTGGCCCTGAAGGGCGCACAGCCCGAACTCAAGGAAAAATTCTTGTCCAATATGTCCACGCGTGCGGCCGAGTCGTTGCGCGAAGACCTGGAGTCGCGCGGACCGATGCGCTTGTCCGAGGTGGAAGCGCAGCAGAAAGAAATTCTCAAGACCGTGCGGCGTCTGGCCGACGAAGGCACCATCGTCATTGGTGGCGGTGCAGATGATGCGATGGTGTAGGCATGCGAAATTACTCACGTTTCATCCCCGGTGAGGAAATTGACGCCGTTGAGCAGTGGCAATTTGGCGCCATTGATACGGCGGCCCAGTTGCTGGCAGCGCAGGTCAAGGCCCGCGAGATGCAAGAAGAGGAAGTCCAGCTGGAGTCGGACCGGCAGCAGGCCTATAAGGACGGATTTACAGCCGGTATGGAGCACGGCAAGCAGCAAGCGCAGTCAGAGCTGCAAATGCAGATGCAGGCGTTTATCAGCAACCAGGCGCAAGAGGCCGCTGACAAGCTGGCTGAGCTTTTTGAGTCTGCCCAGAGAGAATTGCTAGCGGCGGAGCAAGCCATGGCACAGGGTGTATTGGCGCTGTCATGCGAATTGGCGCGCCAGATGCTGCGCCATGAACTGACGATCAATACCGAGGTGGTGATGCCGGTGCTGACGGAGGCCATTGGTCTGCTGGGGAGCGAGTTCAAGACAGCCGTGGTCAAAATGAACCCGCTGGATATTGCTGCTCTGGGTGAACAAATTCAGGCAGACTTTGCCGCTCTCAATGTGAGCCTACGTGCTGACCCGGACGTGTTGCAAGGCGGCTGCCTGCTGGAATCAGCAGGCACGGTCGTTGACGGTACTGTGCAAAAGCGTTGGCAGCGCGCCGTGGCGACGCTGGGGCTGACCAGCAACTGGGAGGTTCCCGGTGAGCCAGCTTGACGCCACCCTGAGCACCGTGAAGTGGAGCAACTTTCTGGCTGACGCCCAGAAGAGGGTTCAAAACGGCACGACGCTGGAGATGCGCGGCACACTGACCCGCCTGGCGGGCTTGGTACTGGAAGCCGTTGGCATTCGTGTGCCAGTGGGATCGCAGTGCTGGATTCGCATGAAAGGGCAGGCCCCGGTACTGACCGAAGTGGTGGGTTTTTCTGGTGACCGCGCTTTTTTGATGCCTGCAGGCGATGTGCATGGTCTGTCCAGCGGCGCCAGCGTGGAGCCCGCGCCTGCCTATGTGGTGGTGCCCCGGTTGGGCGAGCGCCGTCAGACGGATCGCGTCAGCACCCTGGGTGTGTTGCGCTTGCCGCTGGGTGATGGACTGCTCGGGCGGGTGGTGGATGCCCACGGCGCGCCCATGGATTACAAAGGTCCGCTGCTGAATGTGGCGTCGATTCCGCTGGACCGCAAGCCCATCAATGCCATGGACCGCGCACCGGTGCGCGAGACGCTCGACACCGGCATTCGCGCCATCAACGCCTTGTTGACGGTGGGGCGTGGCCAGCGGCTGGGTTTGTTTGCTGGATCAGGCGTGGGTAAAAGTGTGCTGATGGGCATGATGGCACGCTACACCCAGGCCGATGTGATCGTGGTGGGCCTGATTGGTGAGCGTGGCCGAGAGGTGAAAGAATTCATAGAGGATATTTTAGGTGAAGAGGGGCGTGCCCGCTCGGTGGTCGTGGCCGCCCCAGCAGATGCGCCGCCGCTGTTGCGCATGCAGGGTGCCGCCTACGCGACTGCCGTGGCAGAGAGTTTTCGCGACAAGGGCAAGCATGTGTTGCTATTGATGGACTCTCTCACCCGCTACGCCATGGCACAGCGTGAAATTGCGCTGGCCATTGGCGAGCCACCCGCCACCAAGGGCTACCCACCGTCGTGTTTTGCCAAGATGCCGCAACTGGTGGAACGCAGTGGCAATGGCTTGCATGGCATTGGCTCCATCACTGCTTTTTATACCGTTTTGTCCGAGGGGGACGATCAGCAGGACCCGATTGCCGACGCTGCGCGGGCCATTCTGGACGGTCACATCGTGCTTTCACGTTCATTGGCCGAGGCGGGACATTTCCCGGCCATTGACATTGAACAGTCCGCCTCGCGGGTGATGCACAACGTCGTGTCGCGTGAACATTTCGAACTGGCGCGCAACTTCAAGGCGATCTACTCTCGCTACGAGAAAGCCCGAGATCTGGTGCAAATTGGTGCTTACGCGAGTGGATCAGACCCCGCACTGGATCAGGCCATTGCCTTGCACGAACCCATGGTGCAGTTTCTGCAGCAGGACATGTTTGAAGTCGCCGCCATGAATGCCAGCGTGAACGGAATGCGTGATGCCATGGCACCGGTGAACCGCAGGTAGCCACCATGGCCGGACAAAGAAGCTTATTGCTCGCCATTGACTTAGCCACCTCCAGGCGTGATGAGGCTTTGGCGCAGCTGCAAAGAAACATGCGCTCAGAAGTCTTTGCGAAGGACCAGATGGATCAGTTGCAACAGTACGCGCAGGAGACCGAGGCGCGCTGGATGCAGGGTGCGCAGGTCAGCACTTCGCCCGAAATGTTGCATCATCACTACCAGTTCATGGCGCGCCTGAACCAGGCGATTACGCTTCAGGACGGGGTGTTGGCTAGCAACCGTCAGCGGGTGGAAGCTGCCCGGGAGCTGCTCATGGAGGCTGAATTCCGCTTGGCAAGTTTCAAGCAGGTACTTGCTACCCGGCAAGCGGCCATTACCAAAACGCGCCAGCGCCAGGAGCAAAAAATGATGGATGAGTTCGCCAGCCAGCAGACACAGCGCCAGCAGCGCCTTCAAGCGGAGAATCAATCATGACCATCGAATCCACCCGCACTGCGCAAGGAACCAAGTCGACGGCTTCGGGCACACATCACGTCACGGCAAAATCTGGTTCGACCAGCGCTGCCGGTACAACCGCTGACGGGGGGTTTGCTGGTCTGATGAGTCTGTTGTCGGCATCAGACCCAGCGGGCGAGGCTTCAGATGCCGGGACATTCGGCTCAGATGTCCTTCTTCCGCAAGCCAATATTCCCAAAGATGATGATAAAAATATACCTCTAGCCCTTGATAGTCAAGGACAGATAGCTATGAATTTTATAACTTTGTCTGCGTTGCCGACGTCGGGGGACGCGTCGGCTACGACGCAGCCGTCTGTTGCTCTGTCTCCGTCAGTCGTTGCGCAGGCATCCGAGAAGACGTCTTCCAAAGCTCCTATTGTTCAAGCCACAGACAAGCGGCGGCCGTCCGACAAAGCGGATGTGACTTTTTCCACACAGCCCGGAGCCGATGCCTCAGTGAAGGGCCATGACGCGGTATCGGAGGTAACCACTCTATTGAATAACAGGTCAGCCAATGCTTCATCTGGTGCTAGCCAAGTGCAGGCTGAATGGCGTGAAGTTCGTACCCATCAGCTTGCCCAGGTACCTGTTGTAACGCCAGATGTGAGTCGCTTGGCTGAGGCCATGGCGAGCGTCAATAGCGCGCCAAACCCGTCAGAGCGCGCGCCTAGCAAGCTCCACAGCGCAACGTCTGGCATGGGAATGGATGGCTTGTCGGGCATGGCGCAGGCTGACAAATTAGGCATCAGTCCGACCTATGAAGTGGCTTCAACTACCGCAGTGGTGCCGGATACGCAGGTGGCGGAAACTGTGAGCTACTGGGCCACGCACGGGGTGCAAAATGCTGAGCTGACGCTCGATGGTCTGGGCAAAGAGCCTGTGGAGGTGCGGATTTCTGTCGATGGGAATCAGACGCAGGTGGACTTCCTCACCAATCAACCTGAGGTGCGACAGGCGCTGGAGAGCGCTTCTGCGCAACTCAGGGAAATGCTCTCCGGTGAAGGTTTGCAGTTGACGGGTATGTCGATCGGTATGTCAGGCCGGGGCCAGACACCGGGCGATGGCGGCCAAGCCAAGCAGTCACCACGCCAGACCACACGGGTCTCGCTGGAGCAGCCAGCAGTGACCGTTACCGCGCGCGTTGCTAACTCGTCTGTAGGGCGGGCTTTGGATTTGTACGTCTGAAGTTAGACTCGCTAATGGGACAGATGCGAGGTCGTTGGGGTGTTTATCGGCCTATCAACGCGCCTGTAGTGCCAAATAATGGCCGTGTTTAACGCACCAAAGGAACCATCGTGGCTACCAAACCTGAAGCAGCCGAGGCAGATGCCGCCAAACCGCCCGCCAAGGTCAAAAGCAAAAAGATGTTAATCATCATCGTGAGCGTGGTGCTTCTCCTTGTACTGGGCGGAGGGGGGGCGTTTCTTTTCATAAGTAAGCAGCGTGCTGCAGCCGCAGCAGCGCTCGCGGAAGATGGTGGCGATGCACCTGCTCAACCTACTGCTGCTGAGCATGGCAAAGAGAGTGTTTTGCCTGTGTACCTGCCCATGGACAATATGGTGGTCAACTTGGCCGATGCTGGTGGGGAGCGAGTGGCTCAGGTTGGCATCACGCTGCAAGTGAGGGATGAGAAAGCCACGGAATCGGTCAAGGCCTATATGCCGACAATTCGCAGTGGTGTGCTGATGCTGTTGTCTCAACGCACGGCGGAGGAGTTGTTGTCTGCCGAGGGCAAGCAGAAGCTTATCGAAGACATCTTGGTGGAATGCTCCAAGCCTTTTGGTGGTGGTGCAGAAGATCCAGCGCCTGTGGCAGGCAAAAAAGTACGCAAAAAAGCTGCCGTGGAGTACCCTGTAGTGGGCGTGCTTTTTTCCAGTCTGATTGTTCAATGATGATTTGCCGGGTGCTTTGCCATGAGTGAATCGTTCCTGTCGCAAGAAGAGGTTGATGCCCTGCTGGAGGGGGTCACCGGGGAGAGCCAGAAGCTCACTGAGGAGGTTGCCGAAAGCGGCGAGGTTCGACCATACAACATCTCCAGCCAAGAGCGTATTGTGCGTGGGCGTATGCCCACCATGGAGATCGTCAACGAGCGCTTCGCACGAAATTTGCGCGTAGGGCTGTTCAACTTTATCCGCCGTAGTCCGGAAATATCGGTGGGCCCGGTGACAGTGCAGCGGTATAGCGCTTTTTTGCGTGAGTTGGCTGTACCAACCAATTTCAACATCGTGGCGATTCGGCCACTGCGCGGTAGCGGCATGGTAGTGTGCGAGCCTGCCCTTGTTTTTGGCGTGATTGAGTCACTGTATGGTGGTATTGGCAAGTTCCAGACGCGCATTGAGGGGCGTGACTTCTCTGCCACCGAGCAGCGCGTGATCAATCGTTTGGTGGATGTGATTACCGACGAATACAAAAAGGCCTGGGTGGGTATTTACCCGCTGGAACTGGATTACCAGCGCTCTGAAATGCAGCCTCAGTTTGCCAACATTGCTACGCCGAGTGAAATTGTGGTGTCCACCTCGTTTCAGCTTGAAATTGGTGAAATCACAGGTGCGATTCATTTCTGCATGCCCTATGCCACGCTGGAGCCGATTCGCGATGTGTTGTACTCGTCCACGCAGGGTGACTCCATTGAAGTCGATAAGCGCTGGGTGAATGTGTTGACACAAGAAATTCAGGCCGCAGAGGTGGTACTGGTGGCCGAGCTGGCGCATGCGGATGCGACGGTAGAGCAATTGCTGGCCATGAAGCCTGGTGATTTTATTGAGCTGGACCGCCAGCCACGCATTCAGGCAAAGGTGGATGGTGTGCCTCTGTTTGAATGTCAGTACGGCACGCACAATGCCAAATACGCTCTCAAAATTGAAAAGAGTTTGAGGAACAATGACCTCAACTGGAAAGGTGAACGACATGGCAACTGACGAAAAACCCGCGGAAGACGATGGCCTGGCAGACTGGGCTGAGGCCTTAATGGAGCAGAAATCTGCTGAGTCTGCCGTGGCGCCTGAGCCCGGTGGCGTGCTGTCAGATGATCATGCGCGCCCCCACTCATCATCTTCGGGGCAAAGTGATGTCCCCATCAACGACATCAACCGCGTGCTGGACATTCCGGTATTGCTGTCGGTGGAGTTGGGTCGTACCAAAGTGCCCATCAAGCATATCTTGCAGCTGGGTCAAGGGTCGGTGGTGGAGTTGGATGCCTTGGCCGGGGAACCGATGGACGTGTTGGTCAATGGCTACCTGATCGCTCAGGGTGAGGTGGTGGTGGTGAACGACAAGTTCGGCATCCGCCTGACGGATGTGGTGACGCCTTCAGAGCGCTTGCGTCGGGTGAGCAAAGGATAAAAGCAACATGGTGTCAGCTTGGTTTCCGCTTGTTGTCGCACTGGCTGTGTTGGCAATGATTCCTTTTGGCCTGAAGTGGTTGCAGCGGCGCTTCGGCGTGGGTGTGACCGGAGCGGCGACCAGTTCCAAAATAGTCTCGGCTCTGGCCGTAGGCCCGCACCAGCGGGTGGTGACCGTAGAGGTGGGCCCCGAGGATGCGCGCGTCTGGCTGACCTTGGGCGTCACGGCACAGAGCATCACCTGCCTGCATACCACTGCAGCCGTGCCAATGCCTCTGGAAACAACCCGTGTTCAAGGCCATCCGCTAGTGACTTCACACGACTAGGCGTAATCATGACTGTTGGCAAAATTAATAGCAGAAAATTGTTTCTGATAAAGGGCTTGGTCGCTTTTTCTGTGCTTTCTGTGCATGCCGTGAGTTTGGCTCAGAGCAACGCCCAGCTGCCTTTGCTGGTCGGCACAGGAGGGAATGGAACGAGTTTTTCAGTACCCATCCAAACGCTGCTCTTTTTCACCGCGCTGTCTTTTTTGCCAGCCATTCTGTTGATGATGACAGGTTTCACCCGGATTGTGATTGTGCTGTCATTGCTGCGCCAGGCGTTGGGAACACAGTCAGCGCCGCCCAACCAGGTGGTGGTGGGCTTGTCTTTGTTCCTGACGTTGTTTGTCATGGGGCCGACGCTGGACAAGGTATATGCCGATGCATACTTGCCCTATACCAATAACACGTTGACTTTTGAGCAGGCCTTGCCCAAGGCCGAAGCGCCGATGCGCGAGTTCATGAGCAAGCAGACGCGTCAGGCAGATCTGGCCTTGTTTGTCAAGTTGGGCAAGCTAGATGTCAAAACGGATGCCACGACAGCGCCCATGCGTGTATTGATTCCGGCTTTTGTGATCAGCGAATTGAAATCTGCGTTCCAAATTGGGTTCATGATCTTCATCCCTTTTCTGGTGATTGACATTGTGGTGGCCAGTGTCTTGATGTCACTGGGGATGATGATGCTGTCCCCGGTGCTGGTGGCACTGCCTTTTAAGCTGATGATCTTTGTCTTAGCCGACGGTTGGAATCTACTCATTGGTTCTCTTGCCGCCAGTTTTGTAACCTGAGGGCAGACGATGAACGCGCAAATGGTGTTGACGATGGGGCAGGATGCCTTGGTCATGATGCTGATGGTCGCTGCCCCTGTTTTAGGGGTAATTTTAGTTGTTGGCTTGTTGATCAGCCTACTTCAGGCCGTCACCCAGATCAATGAAGCGACGCTTGCTTTTGTTCCAAAATTGATAGCGGCTGTAGTAGTGTTTGCACTAGCTGGTCCTTGGATGTTGACAACCTTGGTGGAATACATTCGACGTACTTTCGAGGCTATTCCATCAGCTGTGATGTGAGTAGGCGCAGGCTGTGATTGGTTTTTCTGAAGCCCAGTTGACTGCTTGGCTATCGCCGCTGATCTGGCCATTTTTGCGCACGCTGGCGGTATTCACCTCGGCCCCGTTACTGTCCTCCAAAGCATTTCCGGTGCGCGCACGTATCGGGCTGGCATTTTTTGTTGCCTTGGCCGCGCAGCCCGCTCTGGGTCCTCAACCAGTGATCAGCATCACAGACGGTGCTGCCTTGGGCGCGGTGTTTCAGCAGGTTGGCGTCGGACTGGCCATTGGTTTTGCCATTCGCGTCGTGTTTTCGGCGGTTGAACTGGCGGGTGAGGTGGTTGGATTTCAGATGGGGTTGAGCTTCGCCTCATTTTTTGACCCGTCGATGGGTTCCCAGGTCAGTGCCGTCGGAAGTTTCTTCAATCAAATGACTCTGTTTATGTTTGTGGTGATGAACGGGCATCTTCTGGTGTTGATGACGGTGATCAAGAGCTTTCAGAGTTTCCCTGTGGACCAGAACTTTCTGGAGGCTCTGAAGCAAATGAAGATGCTTGATTTGGGCATGGATCTGTTCGCTAGTGGGCTGTGGATTGCCTTGCCGATGGTCGGAATGCTGATGTTTGCCAATTTGGCGCTGGGCATTGTTTCGCGGGTGGCACCACAGATGAATATTTACGCAATTGGCTTTCCGGTGACGCTGTCTGTGGGGCTTATAGGCATGGCTGCGACCTTGCCTATGCTAGATGAGCCGGTGATGGCGCTGATGCAGCGAGCCATTGACGTGTTCGTCGTCAAGTAGCTGCCAGGCCGTGATGGTTGTCAGACCAGTCCGTTGCGGATGGCATAGACCGTCATTTCGGCGTTGTTGGTGAGTTTGAGTTTTTCGAGAACGCGTGCCCGATAAACGCTGACTGTTTTGGGACTGAGCATAAGTTCATCAGCAATGTCGGACAAACGTTTGCCAGAGGCGATCTTGAGCAAGGTTTGCAGCTCGCGTTCGGACAAGCTGGCGTGAGGGCTGGTGTTTTCGGGCGCATTGAGGTTGTCCACCAGCATTTGGGCCACGTTGGCGGTCACGTATTTGCGTCCCTGGGCCACGGTGCGGACCGCCGTGATCAGGTCAGCGGGATCGCCAGCCTTGTTCAGATAGCCTTGCGCGCCCGCTTTGAGACAGCGAATGGCGTATTGGTCTTCTGGAAACATGGACACCATCAAAACTTTGATGGGTGAGTCCAACTCCCGTAGGCTGGCCAGAACTTCCAGTCCGCCGCGCCCGGGCAAGTTGATGTCGAGCACCAGAACATCGCATGGATGATTGCGTAAAGCATCGCGAACTTCGGCGTATGAGCCGCTTTCAGCAACGACCTGTATATCCACCGCTTCAGACAGCGTGTCTTTAATACCGCGCCGGATCATGGCGTGATCGTCACACAAAATAACGCGAATCATGGGGTCAGCGCTCCTGTTCAATGGTTTGAGTGCCGTCGATCGGTATGGACAGGGTAATGGACGTGCCTCGTCCCTTCTGGCTACTGACATCCAGCCAGCCGCCCACGGTTTTAGCACGTTCTTTGAGTCCACTGAGGCCGAACCCGCCTTCGTGGCGTACTAGGCTGTCTGGCAAACCTTGTCCGTTATCAGCAACTTCAAGGGTCAGGAAATGTTCGTCACCAGTCAGTTCAATTTTGACTTGCGTGCACTGCGCGTATTTGCTGGCGTTGGTGAGTGCCTCCTGCGCGGTTCTATAAGCCGTGAGCTCAATGGATTTCGCGAGCTGCTCGTTTTTCAACTGCGCTGTAATCACGGTGGCAATCCCGGTGCGCCGTGAAAAACTGTCCCCCAACCAATGGATGGCCGCGACCAGTCCTTGATCCAGAATGGCTGGACGCAGGTTCATCATGATGCGTTGGCTGGCTTGTACCGCGTGCTGCAGCATCTCGGTGGCCGCACGAACGTGCTGGAGCGTGCTGGCGTCGGGCGAATGCCTTTCCATCCAAGCCAGGTCATAGCGAATTGCCGCAAGGGAGCCACCGATGTCATCGTGGATTTCACGCGCAATCGCAGCGCGCTCTTGTTCGATGGTAGATTGAAGTTGTTCTGCAAAGCTGGCAAGCTGCTTTTGCGATAGTGCTAGATCGGCATCTGCCTGCTCCCTAGCCAAAACGATATGATGCATTTCAATGGCGCGCTGCGTCACATGGCGGACCTTGGATATATCTTCCTTTGGCAGATAGTCACTAATGCCCGCCTGAATGGCTTGTACGGCAGCGGTTTCTCCGATGGCTCCCGACAGCAAGATGAATGGTAGGCGGACAGAAAAATCTTTCATGAGCTGCCAAGCGTCAAGGGCCGTAAATCCTGGCAGGCGGTAGTCTGCCAGCACCACATCAACTCGGGAGTTCTTCAAGACTTTTCCGAAGGCTTCCAAGCTTTCAACGTGTCTGATGACAAACGGTTCCCCCGATTTTTGAAACTCGCGCTTGACCAGCAGATGGTCTTGTTCGGAATCTTCCAGATGAAGGATCGACAATGTGGCGTGTTTTTGATCGTCGTTGGGCATGATTGGCGCTATGATTGTCCGCAGGTTTGATTCTGCTTGTTTTAAAGTGTCCTGAGCGGAGATTCCATTGCAAATGTCACTTCAGCCAACATTTTCAACCCCTACAGTGGCCTTGCCAGTCATGTTAGTGGCTGAGGTGCAGGACTCATTGCTGGTGGTTGTGCATGACCTGAAGCGTCTGGATGGCTTGCTTGCCCACACCATGGAAAATCTGATGCAACGGTTTACTTCGGCGAGTTCAGATCTTTCTGGTCCGGCGTTGTCTGCCGTTCGGGAACTCGAAGGTGTTCGGTCCGCGCTGAATGCTGCCGTAACCGAGTTGCAGTTTCAGGACATGGCCTCACAGTTGATTGGTCATACCTCGAAGATATTGCAAGGGTGTGCGTATCGGCTGGCTTCGGATTCCATGGGTGCTGAGGATGGTGATGCCGTGCCATTCGTTGAAGATGTGCCGGACCGTCCCAATCCGGTGACCCAGGACGAGATGCAGGCGGGTTCGATTGAGCTATTTTGAAATTGTTGGAGTTGCCCATGCCTGTGATACTCACCGTTGATGATTCCCCATCTATGCGAAAGATGGTGTCATTTACCTTGGTTGGCGCTGGCTATCAGGTCGTCGAAGCAGTTGATGGTGTGGATGCCTTTGAGAAAGCACAAGTCCAGCTTTTTGATCTGGTTTTGACTGATCAGAACATGCCTCGCATGGACGGATTGGGCTTGACGCGCAAGTTACGCGAACACCCTCACTTCAAAACAGTGCCCATCTTGATGCTGACCACCGAATCGAGCGATCTCATGAAACAAGCGGGGAGGGCTGCGGGTGCTACAGGATGGCTGGTCAAGCCATTTGACCCTAACCGGCTCATTGAGGTCATTAAAAAAGTTATCAAGTAGTGGCGATTTTTGCCCATTCAAAACATTCGATTTCTGGAGATGGATATGGCTGAAGTGCATCATGAGAGCAGTGGGTCAAGTGCAGATTTTGACTTGAGTCAGTTCTACCAGATATTCTTTGAAGAGGCTGGTGAAAATCTGGACTTGATGGAGCAGATGCTATTGAGTCTGAATCTGGAGACCGCTGACGACGAGGAATTGAACGGAATTTTTCGTTGTGCACACTCGGTTAAAGGAGGTGCTGCTACGTTCGGATTTTCTGACGTCGCGGAATTGACGCACCAGATGGAGTCACTGCTGGACAAACTTCGTCGGCACGAACTTAAGCCGAATGCATCGATGGTGGACGTATTGCTGGAGTCTGCGGACGCGTCGCGCGGGCTTCTGGCCTGCCATCAATCTGGGAACGTGGGCCAGGGCCCCGCGACTGCGGATCTAGTAAATAGGATTCGGGCGTTGGTATCGGGGGAGGTTCCGGCTCTGCCTGTTGTTGTCAAAGCGCCCGAGCCCCCCAAGGCTGATCCAGTAGCTGTGGTCTCTCAGCATGCTCCTCAGGAAAGTGCCTGTGGTGGACACGTTCGGCACCTTGAAATTCGATTCATTAAGTTGGATCAACCGGAACAGGCTGACGCTATTGTTGAACTCTTCAGGGATATCCCTGGATTGGGTGAGATTAAGCCGCTGTCGCCTGCTGACATGACTGCAGACATGCGGGTTTTTGATGTGCAGACCACATCAACCAACGAAGACTTGCTGGATTTGTTTGTGTTTCACGTGTCCAGAGATCATGTTGTCATCACCGAAGTTGCGACTTCAGATGTCGAGCAAATTGCAACTCCATTGAAAGTGGCGGCTCAAGTTGAGGCTTTGCAGGCTGCCGCCACAGCAGCGTCGGATTTTGGGTTTTTTGATGGCGCGCCAGGGGCTCCCTCGGCTACGGTTTCAGGAACTTCCTCTGCTGTGGTTCAAGCCGTCGACCTTGGCGTCGCGAAGGCTTCTCCAAGTGTTGTAAGACCACCTGCCGCTAGCAATTCACAACCTGAAGCCGCAACTATCCGTGTGGCAATTAGCAAGGTGGATCAACTCATCAACCTTGTGGGAGAGTTGGTGATCACACAAGCAATGCTGGCGCAGAACAGCCGGGCATTGGATCCTGCGGTGTATCAGCAATTGTTGACGGGACTCACTGACTTAGATAGAAACACCCGTGACCTGCAAGAGTCTGTCATGTCCATCCGGATGATTCCGATGTCGATTGTGTTTAGCCGGTTTCCACGAATGTTGCGTGATTTGGCGAGCAAGTTGGGGAAAAAGGTTGATTTTGTAACGCAGGGCGAGGCCACGGAACTGGATAAGGGGTTGGTCGAAAAAATCACTGACCCATTGACCCACTTGGTCCGAAATAGTTGTGATCACGGCATCGAGAGTCCGCAAGAGCGGGTTCTTGCCGGAAAGCCCGAGACTGGCACGATCACACTCTCCGCCGCTCATCAAGGAGGATCAATCGTCATTGAGGTTCGCGACGATGGCAAGGGCATGTCTCGGCAGAAGATATTGGCTAAGGCGCGAGAGCGTGGTCTGGATGTGTCAGATCAGATGTCTGATGCTGATGTTTGGCAGCTTATATTTGCGCCGGGTTTTTCCACGGCAGAGGTTGTTACTGACGTGTCGGGTCGCGGGGTGGGCATGGATGTAGTAAAACGAAATATTGCCTCCTTGAACGGAACGGTGGAGATTGACTCGTCTGAAGGTTATGGCATGAAAGTGTCCGTGCGGTTGCCGCTGACGTTGGCCATCATGGATGGTATGTCTGTGGGGGTTGGCAATGAGGTTTATATCTTGCCACTTTCGTCGGTTGTTGAGTCATTCCAAGTTAGATCCGATGCAGTGAGTACGGTGGGGCAGGGTGCGCAGTTGGTCAAAGTGCGTGATGAGTACATGCCGGTTATTGAATTGGAAAAAGTGTTTCAGGTTCCAAGGTATGACTCGGATAAGACCAGCGACATCATGGTGGTCATTGAGGCTGATGGTAGCCGAGTCGTTTTGTTGGTGGACGAGCTGTTAGGGCAGCAGCAGGTTGTGGTAAAAAATCTTGAATCAAATTATCGCAAGGTGCCAAATGTTTCAGGTGCAACTATTCTTGGAGATGGTAAGGTGGCATTGATCCTTGATACTGGTGCATTGGTTCGCCGCTCGCGTCATTAACGTTCTGATGGGCTAGGTCTATGAAAGATTCAAATGGTATGGAAAAATCGAATGATGAGTCGAATATAAAGGTGTGCGAATACTTGACCTTTCGCCTTGATCGTGAGGAATATGGCATTGATATTTTGAAAGTTCAGGAGATTCGTGGATATGAACCTCCAACCCGTATTGCGAACGCACCAGCTTTCATTAAGGGTGTTGTGAACTTGCGAGGCACCATTGTTCCTATCGTGGACATGCGCTTGAAATTCAATTGTGCGAATGCACAGTATGACGCATTTACCGTTGTTATTATTTTGAATTTGCATCAGCGCATTGTGGGAATCGTGGTGGACTCGGTCAGTGACGTTATGGGCCTTGTGCCTGAGCAAATGCGAATGGCACCTGACATCGAAAGCATCATTGATTCCGACGCAATTATTGGCTTGGGCTCTCTTGGAGACCGGATGCTCATTCTTTTGGATATTGAAAAACTGATGTCTGGTCTGGAAATGGGGCTTGTGGCGGACGCTGTTTAATTAATGTTTAGCACTGCACCCTCGATTCTGTGGCTTTGATGACCGCGTCGGACACTCGTTTGCCGGACATGCAGTGTCGGGAGTTTGCATGGGCTGATGCTGATTTTGACAGGGTTCAAAAACTGATCTACCAGCGTGCGGGAATAAGTTTGCACAACGGTAAACATGCGATGGTATACAGCCGATTGTCAAGGCGCTTGCGCGAAACAGGTCACAGAAGTTTCAACGAGTATTTGGGCTGGCTTGAATCTAGCGATGGTCCGGAATGGCAAGAGTTCATCAATGCTTTGACGACGAACTTGACCTCTTTTTTTCGTGAAGATCATCATTTCAAGATTTTCCATGATTACTTGATGTTTCATAAGCATAAAAATAGGTGGAGAGTATGGTGTTGCGCTGCTTCAACGGGAGAAGAACCCTATTCAATACTGATGACAGCGATTGATGCTCTGGGATATTCGAATAAATTTTCTTTGATAGCCAGTGATATTGATTCAAAAGTGCTGGCAATCGCGACCCGTGGTGTTTATCGGGTTGAAAATTTGAAAAATATCAGTGAGAGTAAGTTTAAGAGTTTTTTTCTTCGCGGGAAAGGTGCGAATACTGGCATGGTGCGTGTCAAGCCAGAACTGCAAAGGCTGGTTGATTTCCAAATTGTGAATTTGGTTCGCGATTCCTGGCCGTTTCAAGAGTTATTTGACGTTGTTTTTTGTCGAAACGTCATGATTTACTTCGACGGACCAACGCAGCGCAGGGTGCTTGAACGGATTCATCAGGTGATGGCGCCTGGTGGATTGTTGTTTGTAGGGCATGCCGAGAACTTCAGCGAGTCACGTGATCTTTTTGTTTTGAAAGGCAAAACTGTGTATGAGCGAATATAAGTTTAGGTTTTGTACCAATCCGTGTGTCATCTTCTGTTTTTTGTGTGCAGGATGAATGGCGCATGAATTTGCCTTCATCAGCGTTTGGCAGGACATCTGTTCAAGCTCAGGGCAGACTGGAGGGCTCTAGTCTGCAAGTTGGTGCGCGTGTATCGCAGTTGGAGCGTTTGAAATCTCTTCCCCGTAGTCCTGGGGAAGCCTCTTTTTTTTATGCCGATCATCATTTTCAGTATGACGCCGTAAAAGTGCTACCGGGTGAGTATTTCGTTTCCAGTGAGGACATTATGGTGATGACGGTATTGGGATCGTGCATTGCCGCTTGTATTTGGGACGGTCGCGTGCGTGCGGGAGGCATGAATCACTTCATGCTTCCTGAAGGGGATGGTATGGAAGGGGGGGGGCGCTACGGATCCTATGCTATGGAGTTGCTCATCAATCATTTGCTAAAACTGGGTGCGCGACGAGAATCGATGCAAGCAAAGGTTTTTGGCGGCGCTCAAGTGATGGCTGGATTTTCCTCGATGAATGTCGGGGAGAGAAACACCAAATTTGTGCTTGATTACTTGGCTACCGAGCACATTCCCGTCGTTTCGCAAGATGTCTTGGACATTCATCCACGAAAAGTTTGTTTTTTTCCAGCGTCCGGCAAGGCGCTGGTCAAGAGATTGGCTCATGCCCATCCAGAGACTCTGGCGGTGGAGGAGCGCAAAGGTAGTGCGGCGGCTGTTGTCAGGTCAACATCTGGTGGTTCTGTCGATTTGTTTTGAGAGACATAGGTGAAGAAAATTCGTGTTCTCGTGGTTGATGACTCCGCTCTGGTTCGCAGTCTGTTGTCCGAAATCATTAATCGTCAAACTGATATGGAGTGCATTGGCGCAGCAAATGATCCTTTAATGGCAAGGGAGATGATCAGGGAGCTCAATCCGGACGTGCTCACTCTGGATATTGAAATGCCGCGGATGGATGGTCTTGATTTTTTGGGGAGATTGATGCGGTTGCGCCCAATGCCTGTGGTCATGATCTCTACCCTGACGGAGCGCGGCGCGGAAGTAACTATGAAGGCACTTGAGTTGGGGGCGGTGGATTTTGTTTCTAAACCGAGAATTGGTTTGGTTGGTGGCTTGAGTGAATTGTCGAATCAAATTGTGGATAAAGTGCGTGTTGCTGCGAAGGCAAATGTGAGGCGGGCTTCTTTGCTAGTCTTTGAGGGGCCATCGTCGCAAGAAGGTACTGATTTGGTTAGGTTAGCCAGCGCTATGGGGATGAGGTTTTCTACAGAAAAACTCATTTTTATTGGTGCGTCAACAGGTGGGACAGAGGCGATCAAAGAGATTCTGGTGAGGTTGCCTGCCGACTTTCCTGCTGTTCTCGTGACGCAACACATGCCACCTGGTTTCACGAAGACTTTTGCTGCCCGTTTGAACGGGTTGAGCAGACTGGCGGTTCAGGAGGCAGTCAATGGAGAAAGAATTCTGCCAGGCCATGCCTACATCGCGCCTGGCGGGATGCAGTTTTGCATAGATCGAAGTGGCGCGAATTACCTAGCGATCGTGAAAGATGCAGAACCAGTTAATCGACACAAGCCTTCCGTGGAGGTGTTGTTTAAATCAGCAGCTAGGGTGGTGGGTCGAAACGCTTGCGGTGTACTGCTGACCGGGATGGGGAACGACGGAGCCCTGGCATTGCGCGAAATGAAGGACGCGGGAAGCTACAACTATGTGCAGGATGAGGCTTCTAGCATTGTCTTTGGCATGCCGAGAGAGGCGATAGCGCATGGGGCTGCTGATGAGGTGTTGCCGCCAGCGGAGATAGCACAGGCGCTCATTCTGAGAGTCAAGTCAAACCCGGATCGCTACCGCATCTAGCAGAATGGCAGGAAGCACTCTCCTGTATACGAATCAAAGAAAAAATTCTAAGAAAAACGTTAAAAGGCGTGCTAGAATACAAGGCTTCGCTGATCACGGCGGAGTAAATAAGAAGGCGGTGAAAGCTGCTTGATGGGATCATTAAAAACATACAGCCGATAAGCGTGGGCGTTTGAAGCG
>JARLJJ010000198.1 GCA_031291275.1 Formivibrio sp. | reverse complement strand
CAAGGTGCCCAGTGCATTGATCTCCGGCGAAATCCCCTTACGCGCCACTGCGCTATAGATATAAATCGGCAAGGTCACGCTACCAGGGCCGGCGGTGAAAAAGCTGATGGTGAAATCATCGATCGAGAGCGTGATGCCCAGTAAAAATCCGCCGATGATGGCCGGCTGCACCACCGGCACCGTGAGATAGAAAAAACTCTTAATCCCGTTGGCGTATAAATCATGGCTAGCCTCAAACAGGTTCGGGTCCAGCCCAGCCAGACGCGCAAATACCGTCAGCGCCACATACGGCACCTGGAAGGTAATATGCGCGATCACCATGGTCATCAGCCCGGCGCTTAAAATACCGATCTCGCTATGGATGAAATTGAAAAAAATCAGTTCGGAAATACCAAACACCAGGCTTGGCATGATAATCGGCGTATAAATAATAAGGCTCGGCAAATTCGCCGCAACGCCCCGCGCATTCGCTACCCGGAACCGGCACAGCCCATAACCTAGTAGCGTACCCAAAATGGTGGAGACCGTGGCCGAACCCAGCGCCAGAATCAGAGAGCGCTGCAACGCCACAAACACAGTACTGTCATGAAACAGCACGCCGTAGGCATAAACCGAATGGCCACTGGTATTGGGCGCCGGGGCCAGCGAATAAAACGCCACCAGCGCCAGCGGCGTATAGAGCAAAATGTAAACCGGCCAGGAAATTCCTGCCAAAACATTCTTCACGCTGCGCGGGACCACATTGCTCATATCGTCGCCTCCCCGGCACCGCCGAGCTTGCGCGTGAGAATGCGAAACCCAACCAGCCCCAGCCCGGTGAATACCAGCATGATGATGGTGAGTGCCGCGCCATACGGCCAATCAGGTGTTTCGGTAAACTGGTTGGCGATCAGCGAGCCGATCATCAGCGCCTTATCACCGCCCAATAATTGCGGCACCACATAGTCACCAAACGCCGGGATGGCCACGAATATCACGCCCGACAATAATCCAGGCACAGTCTGCGGAAATACCGTATGCCAGAAAAGCCGCGCGCCCGAGGCATATAAATCGCGCCCGGCTTCCACCAAGGTCCAATCCAGCCGCTCAGCCGAGGCATACAGCGGTACGATCATGTACGGCAGATAATTATACGCCAGCCCGGTGGTCACCGCGAACGCCCCCGGCGCAATGCCTAAATCCGGTGGCACAATCCCCAGCGCATGCGCAACCGCACTCAACGGCGCATTCGGCCCCAGCAACTCCAGCCAGGCGTAGGTGCGCACCACCTGGTTGGTCCATGAGGGCAGCACGATCAGCAGCAGCAGCAAGGGCCGCAGCGATGCCTCGCGGGTCATGATGAAAAACACGATCGGGTAGGAGAGTAACGCCGAAACCACCGTGGCAATCCCGGCCTGCTCCAGCGAGCGCAGAAAGATAATGATATTGCCATCATCCCAGCCCAGCAGCGAATTGCCCGCCACCTGCGAAAATGGCGTGAGCGTGAGCGGCAATACCGGCGAGCCGTAATCGTTGGACGTGAAAAACCCAATGCCCAGCAGCACGAAACTCGGGATCAGCAAAAACAGCACAATCCAGAACAGCCCCGGCCCGGCGGTCAGCCATAGCCGGAAATTACGGGCCCGGGCCTCACCT
>JARLJJ010000021.1 GCA_031291275.1 Formivibrio sp. | reverse complement strand
GGATTTCCGAGAAATGCGCGAACAGATCTTCGCCACCGCCGTCCGGCGTGATGAAGCCAAAGCCCTTTGCGTCATTGAACCACTTGACGGTACCGGTTTCCATATTACTTGTTCCTAAAGATGGTAAATAAGGCCGAAGCCGAATGGGTGCGCATGAAAATCAAGGAAGGGGGTAATGGGACCAACCGGAGTACCGTTGATGGGCGAACTACGAAAGACCAATTCACTCGCCGCTTGAAATCCTGCCCGAACGTTATACGGCCATTTCGGGCCAAGGTCAACACTCTGATCCCATTTTTACAAGAATTTGATGGGTTGGTGTAAAAATTGCTTACAAACCTTGCTGTTCGCTCGAAAATTTTGCTAGGGAGAACCCTTAGTTGAGCTGCAGCGTGAGGGTGCAACCGTTAAACTACGCGCCGCGCGTCGGTTGCACCTGATTTTGCACCGTCGCGCACGCATGCGTCACCCCGTCTTCACGCCACAAGCGATGTCACGCGGTGCCGACATGGTTCTGCTGCAACTTGCATGGGGCGGAGTCAGTGCTACAGCACTAACTCCGGCCGACATACGGTGTATGGGACCAGAGTAAGTGCTTTGCATGGGACCAGAGTAAGCGCCAAAGCGCCAACTCTGGCCGACAGCTAAAGCGCTAACTCTGGTCGACACAGGAGAGGATGTGAAAAGTTCTATACAACGGAACATCGGACCGGTCGCGCTTCTGCTGACCGGCTTGGGGTCGATCATCGGATCGGGCTGGCTGTTCGGCGCGTGGAAGGCTGCAAAAATTGCCGGACCGGCTGCCATTTGTGCATGGGTCATCGGCGCGATCGTGATTCTCGCGATTGCATTGACCTACGCGGAACTCGGCGCGATGTTCCCCGAGTCTGGCGGCATGGTGCGTTACGCACGCTACTCGCACGGCGCCCTGGTGGGTTTCATCAGTGCGTGGGCCAACTGGATCGCCATTGTCTCGGTGATTCCAATCGAGGCTGAAGCCTCCATTCAATATATGAGTACCTGGCCGTATCCATGGGCGCATGCGCTATTCGTGGATGGGTCATTAACGACCAATGGCCTGCTGCTGTCCGCGGCCCTGGTGATCGTTTACTTCCTGCTGAATTACTGGGGCGTGAAGCTGTTCGCACGCGCCAATTCGGCGATCACGGTCTTCAAGTTCCTGATTCCGGGTGCGACGATCGCCGGCTTGATGCTGACGGGCTTCCACAAGGAAAACTTCGGCGCAGCGAGCACCTTTGCGCCGTACGGCTGGTCGGCTGTGCTGACGG
>JARLJJ010000197.1 GCA_031291275.1 Formivibrio sp. | reverse complement strand
GAGTTCTTCTCGGCGTTTGCCGATACTTTTCCGGTGCTGCATGTGGCTGTCAACGTGTTGATATTGGCCGTTTTTGCGTTATACGCGTCGGCTAGTGTGTCGCTCGGCTGGAAATCGTCCAATTTGACGAATAGGGGCGTTGTGGCGTGCGGATTGTATCGATTCGTTCGTCATCCTGCGTACGTGTGCAAAAACGCTGCATGGTGGCTTTCCGCGTCTCCTGCGCTGTTCGGCGCATTCCAGACGTCTTTTACGTTCGGCTGCTGGTGTCTCTTTTCGCTGAGTTGCTGGACGGCGATTTATGCGCTTCGTGCAATCACTGAGGAACGGCATTTGCTGCGCGTCGATACGGGCTATGCAGCGTATCGTCAAGCGGTGCCGTACCGTTTCATTCCGTTTATTTTGTAGGGCATTTCATGCTAATCAATCACGAGGGCATTCCCGGTTCCGGCAAGACATTTGAGGCTGTCGTCAAGCATCTGGTGCCAGCATTGAAGCAGGGCCGGAAAATCTTTGCCCGCATCGATGGCTTGAATTATCCGCAGTTGGCCAAGCTGGCTGATATCAGCGTCGATTACTGTCAGGAACTGCTTGTGCACGTCGATGAAGAGCATATCCACAAAATCGACGAGTACGTCATGCCGAACGGGTCGCTGGTTCTCATCGATGAGTTGCAAAACTACTTTCCGAACATTCGCAAACCGCTTTCGCCAGGTGTGACGAAATTCGTTGCAGAGCATCGGCATCTTGGCCTCGATATCGTCTTCATGTGTCAGGATTTAAAGGACGTGCATTCGATCTGGCGGCGGCGTGTCGATACCAAGATCGTTTTTTCGAAGCTGGATTCGCTCGGATTTCCAAGCAAGTATTCTTGGAAGCTTTACAAGGCGGTTTCACCGGAGAAGTTCAAAGAGGTCTCGAGCGGGCAAGGCACGTATGATAAAGCGGTGTTTGGCTCCTATAAGAGTTTTGAGGCTGGCGCTGAAAAGGCGCAAACCTATGCGGATAAGCGCCGTTCGATCTGGTCGAGCAAATTGTTTTCGCGTTGGGTGCCTCTGGCTTTGATTGCCGGTGTCGCGGCAGTCTGGTACCTGTTCCATCTGTTCATGGGCGGTGGTCTTGAGCAAAGCTTGACTCCGCGAACGTCTTCCGGTACGCCGAGGATGTCTGTGCCTGCCGCTCCTGGCAATTCCGGGCTTGCGGCGGTGCCTGTAGCTGGCCAAGCGCCCGGTGTCGCTGCTGGGCCTGCGCCTGCGCCTCCCGAAAAGAAGAAATACGAACGTGATTTTATTGAGGATCTGTCAGAGAAATACCATTTGCGCATTTCCGGTGTCGCGAAGTCCGCCACGCATTTGTGGGGCGTGCTGGAATGGTACGACGATGGGCTGCGCGTCAAAGAGCGGTTGAGCTTCCAAGCGGTCACTGGGTTGGGCTATGTGGTTGCAGTTGATGATCGGCTTGAGACTGCAACGATTACAAAAGACAAAGTGCGCTATGTGGCGACACAGTTCCCGCTTGATCCGTTCGGACAGGTCTCGGACGAACGGCAAAGGCAGATTGCCGGGCATGAACACGGTGCTGATCTAGACGCCTCTGGTGATCCGTCTTCTGACTCGGTTGCTATGCTGCCGGTCGATAGGAGTGCGCCTGATGGTTCCGCGCCCCAGCGTCTTGCTCGGCCTCCGGTTTCCGTGCCTAAGGCTGCGTCGAAAATTTGACGCTTTTTCAATTAAGCTTTTTTAGGTGGGCTATGTCTCCTTCTGTCTATGCAAAAGAATTTGCGCCCTTCGTGGATGCTTTGTACGCCATGCTTGGGCTGGGTTTTTCGTCTGGCTTTGTCTCTGGGATATTGCTGTCTTGGTTGTGGTGGGATAGTTTGCGGGTTCTCCGTGAGTTTCTTGATCGGCTTATGACTGGTCGTATTGGTCGCAGGGTTCTGCTCCGTTATTTGTATCGAAGTGCAGAATGTGGCGAATTGGCGCATTTTGTGGGGCCTTTGGATTCAGTGTCTAAGCGTACGTCGAAAGGTTAGCTTTGGTGCCTCGTAGATCGCATGGCGAAACATATGATATGGAAAAACATAGTATGTGCGCCAAGCCGGCCCGCAGGGCAGAATCGACCGGTCTTAGCGTGTCCCTCGGTGCATTATGTGCGTTTGTGTATGCCTCGCCTGGTTATCGCCTTCAGGGCGTTCTCCGGGCGTTCTAGGCGTTAGATTGCATGCGTTTGCCAATGCCATATGCGTGTGCGCCTGTTCCCCCATTCTCTAAAAGCCGGTTTTGCGGTGGTCGGGCTTCAAATCGCTTTTAGAGTTGTAGCAGGGCGGTGCGCGCCGCTGAGGAAACGACGAAGGAGGCCCGAAGCGGCGCGAAGCGCCGCTAGACTTGTACCTAGGACACTTAAGGAACAACAACGGCAGTTCGTAAGTGAAAAGATTGAAAAAGTGCTTTTGCAGAGGATGCGAAGCATTTTGCGTAGCAAAACGTGGGCGTGATTATTGAGTGATCTTTTCAATAATCAGGGGCGCGTCCGGCGCAGGGCGTGGCGCTGTTGATGTTGATTTTCTTGAAAACTGTTTTGAATTTGATTTTTGAACAAAAAAAACCGGGACACCTCTGCAAAGGTTCCCGGCTCACATGACAGACATTGAAAGGCATTGCCATGCATGACGCAAGTATAAACGTTGCCGAAGCCAATCGCAACTTTGCTGCCCAGCAAGACGAATTGCATCCGAATGGTCATCAAGTCGGCAAGTATGTAACCATCCATCAATTTCCCCGTGGCGTCGAAGTCTTCATCGATGAATTTTACGAAACGTGGTCAGAGCCTGACCCTGATGCTGTTGATCAAAAAAAAGCAGATCGTGGCGAAGGTGATCGCGAGCGCAATGTCGAACGTGCTGCCAGACGTGCCAAAACGAAAGTACGGCGGCTTTCCAAGGCCATGCAGGCCGATTGCCTCCTGACCTTGACCTATCGTGAGAACGTACAGGATAAAAAGCGTGTCCAGGTCGATTTCAAGGCCTTCAGGCAGCGTTTGGCGGCGCTGGGCAAGTTCTCCTATGTCGCCACATTGGAAAAGCAAGAGCGGGGCGCGTATCACATCCATGTGGCCTGTCACCAGTTCCCGGCGTGGCTCAAAAATGAAGAGGGCGTAAGGGTAAAGAGTTACAACCTGATTCGTTCAATGTGGCGGCGTGTTGTTGGCCGTGATAACGGCAATGTCGATCTGACCAAACCGCGTGGCCGCAACAGTTCTCATCGTATCGCTTGCTACATCGCAAAGTACGTTTCCAAAAACGTCGATGGGGCCGAACTCAATGCAAAAAGCTATTGGGCAAGCCGCGATATCGAAGTGCCAAAGCCTGAGCGTATTTGGTTTCCCGGCTCGATGGAAACTTGGGAAATTGTTTCAATGATCGCCAAGCGCTTCATTGCCAAGGGCTATAGCGACATTGCGCAATACGCCGACAGGTTGAATGCTTTTCACTGGTTTTCTGCATGTCTTCCTTGATATGTCGAAGGGTCTATTACCAGCATCCACCTTCAGCGCGCCAAGCCTTGCTGGCCCAGGCAGGGTCTTTCGACTTTGCAACGCAAGCCTGAAAATCGGCCTCACTGCTCGGGGGATAAGCGCGATGCATAGCAAGATATGCCTTATTGCGACGGATAGTCGCTTGGTACGTAGCAATCGCACTCGCAGGGCAAATCACCCGTACATTTTGCGGGCTGACGCATATCGGACTTGGACCGTTAGGGTCTATTGCAAACTCTGTTTCTGTGCATGGCGTGTTTTGGTAGATGCGTTTTCCGTCTGCTTGGGTGCATCGGAATATCTCTGTTGTCTTCGGTGATTCTGCAGATTTGGCTGTTGCTTTGGGTGACTCTGTG
>JARLJJ010000196.1 GCA_031291275.1 Formivibrio sp. | reverse complement strand
GCGCTGCGACATGATTTTGGACCAAGCGTCACCTGGTAGTGACCTTCCATAACGAACGGCTGTCTCCCCGCGCCTCGCGCAGATTCCGAGCCGCCGCACCCGTGCCAACGCCGCAGCGCCGTAGGCGCGACCTAATGATAGTAATGAAACGAAACTGATTTCGAGCTCCAGCGGGGCGACCTCGGAATTTGGCATTCCCTTGTTGCCGCTGTCGAAAAAGGAGTGGCTACGATGCTGCCTCCCGGCTCCTGACTGTATCCAACGGCACGGGCACGGCCACGTACAGCTACCTTGCCAACTCGCCCTTGGTCGGGCAAATTGCGTTTGCGAACAATGGGCAGACCGTGATGACGACGACCAAACAGTACGACTTTCTGGATCGCTTGACCGCGATCCAAAGCACTGCCGGGGCTGCGCCGGTCGCGTCCTTCAATTATCAGTACAACTCCGCGAATCAACGCACCCAGGTCACCAACGCGGACCGTAGTGCCTGGGTTTACCAGTACGACCGTCTCGGCCAGGTGGTTTCCGGCAAGAAATACTGGGCCAATGGCACGCCCGTCGCGGGCCAGCAGTTCACCTACAATTTTGACGACATTGGCAATCGGCAAGCCACCGCGAGTGGCGGCGATGCCAGTGGCAACAATCTGCGTTCTGCCAGCTATGCGGCGAACAATTTGAACCAGTACACCAGCAGGGACGTGCCCGGCTATGCCACCGTGCTCGGTTCGGCCAACGCCAACGCGACGGTGACGGTGAATCTCCAGCGAGCGGTGCGGCAGGGGAACTATTTCTGGGATGAACTGGCAGCCAACAACAGCGGATCGTCGCTCTACCTTTCGCTGACTAACTTGGCCGTGCTAAACAATGGGACGAACGCGGACATCATTGCGACGAACGTGGGCAACGTCTTTCTGCCCCAAACGCCTGAGATGTTTGGCTACGATGCGGACGGGAACATGACGAACATAAAGGGGTCGGTTCTCGCTTTTGGCACTTTCACCCTTCGTTGTTCTTTCTTTCGCGCCACAGCCAGCAGATTCGAGACGGAATAGGGGCCAGGAATAACATTTTATCTTTTTGCATGTCGACTTTTCTCCTGTTTTTTCCACGCTTGCAGATTCGCGTTCGCCGCGTTGGTCGTGCCCAATCCCACCAGTTGCGCAATCGTCCGCATTGGCAATATGGTTTCCTTCCGCATGCGG
>JARLJJ010000195.1 GCA_031291275.1 Formivibrio sp. | reverse complement strand
GGCGATGGCCAGCGCCACAACGATGTTGAAGCGGCCCAGATTCACGTACGCCGCGTAAACAGTCAAGCCGGTTAACCCAAGCAGAGTGAGGATAATCGCCAGGTAAGTTCCCGGCGGTACGATGTGATCGGTATGAGGTTGTTCAGTCACGTGCGCGTCTCCCTACTTGTGCCGGTCAATCAGGTATAGCAAGGGGAACAGATAAATCCAGACAATGTCCACGAAGTGCCAGTACAAGCCGACAATGTCCACCGGATTGTTGTACTGCGGCGTGAACCGTCCGGCGAGCGACAATTTCAGTAGCCAAAACAACAAACCTGCCCCTATAACCATGTGCAGCGCGTGCAGGCCAGTCATTCCAAAATAGGCCGAGTAATAAAGTTGCGCGTGAGCGTTCAGGTCTGGATCGCCGGTCCGGGGATTACTGGCAAATTCCAGTTCTTTCCGCTCGATCTCCAAATCTTCAGCAGAAATGTCTGGGCAATTGGAAGGGCTTTGCACGCAGTAGAAAATATTGAAATTCTTGCCCGGCACCAGGTGATGGTGAAATTTCTGAGCGTACTCCACATATTTGACGCCGAAAAAGACAAAGCCTAGAAGAATCGTCAGTAGCAGAAAGATGGAGATGAGCTGTTTTTTTCCGACCTGTGCCGACCAGACCGCCATAGCCATCGTAAAGCTGCTGGCAAGCAGGACAACCGTGTTGAAGCCGCCAAGCCGGAGGTCCAGCGTGTTGCTGCCCATGGCAAACGCATGAAAATAGGCGTGGCGATTCAGAGTGTACGCCAGCATGATCCCGCCAAAGAACATGACTTCCGTGACCAGGAAGATCCACATTCCGAGCGTGGCGGTATCTTTCTGCTGCTCCAGCGAATGAAATTGGCCGTACAGTTCTCCGGTGCGATGCACTCCGCACTCCTCTGTCCGTCAGTTTCAGGCGCAAACAAAACGCCTGACGCCGGGCCAAGCCCCGGCTATACCTCAGTCGTCTCCATGCGCCGGCGCAACCGGATGACTGCCGGGCACGTCCAGTCCAAGATCCGGCCGATTGCGAAAGTCGTAGGGTTCCCAGGTCACCACAGGCGTAACTTCAAAATTTTCCGTCGGCGGTGGTGAGGGAGTCTTCCACTCCAGGCCTGTGGCCGGCCAGGGATTCGGACCGGCAATTTTTCCGTAGAATGCTGACCATGTGAGGTAGATCATCGGCGCCAGGTATCCAACCGCCAGAATCGAAGCGCCCATGGTGGACATCACGTTGTACACCTGAAATTCCGGCGGGTAAACATGATAGCGGCGCGGCATGCCTAGGTAACCCAGCAAAAATTGCGGGAAAAAGGTGAGATTAAAACCCACGAATAGCACCATGGCGGAAATGCGCGCCAGCCATTCCGGATACATCCGTCCGGTTATCTTCGGCCACCAGAAATGCAAACCACCGAGGTAGCCCATCACCGCTCCGCCAACCATGATGTAGTGAAAGTGGGCGACCACGAAGTACGTATCGTGAACGTGAATGTCCGTTCCCAATGATCCGAGGAACAACCCCGTCAGGCCGCCGATCAGGAAAAGTCCGAGGAATCCGAACGCGTACAGCATTGGCGTGTCGTAGGAAATGGAGCCGCCAAAGAGCGTGGCAGTCCAATTGAATACCTTCACAGCAGATGGTATCGCGACCAGAAAGGTCAAAAAGGAAAACGCCAGGGCCGCATAGGTGGACTGCCCGGTAACGAACATGTGGTGCGTCCAGACCAGGAAGCCAATCACCGCGATTGCCAGACTGGCCGCGGCAACAAAGTGGTAACCGAAAAGCTTCTTCCGCGCAAACGTGGGAATCAGTTCGCTGATCACGCCCATGGCGGGCAGGATCATAATGTACACCGCGGGGTGCGAGTAGAACCAGAAAAGATGCTGGAACAAGATGGGGTCGCCACCCATGGCGGGATTGAAGAAGCCCAAGCCGAAGAGTCGCTCCATGCCTGCAAGCGCAAGCGTAATGGCGACAACCGGCGTGCCCAGAATCATCACCACGGATGTAGCGTAATGTGTCCAGACAAACAGTGGCAGGCGGAACCACGTCATCCCCGGTGCGCGCATGGTGTGAATGGTGACCAGGAAATTCAGTCCGGTGAGGATGGACGAAAAGCCGGTGATGAAGACGCCGATGACGGCCGGCGCCACCGCGGAGTTCGAATACACAGTACTGAGCGGTGTGTAAAACGTCCATCCAGTATCCAAGCCGCCAGTCACCATCGAGTAGAGAGTAAAAGAGCCACCGACTACGTAAACATACCAGCTGAGAAGATTGATTTTCGGGAAGGCAAGATCCTTCGCGCCAATCATCAGCGGGATCAGAAAATTTCCCAAAACTGCGGGGATGGAAGGAATCAGGAAGAAAAAAATCATCGCTACGCCGTGCATGGTGAACATGCGGTTGTACGTGTCGGCGGAGAGCAGGTAACCGCTCGGTGTAAGCAGGTGCAGGCGGATCATCATGGCGAAAAAGCCGCCAATGAAAAAGAAGAACGTGACCGACGCAAGGTACAGCAGGGCGATGCGCTTGTGGTCCACGGTCAACAGCCACGAACGGATGCCGTATGTGGCGTTCAGATAACTCTTTTCCGGCAGGGTATAGACCGGCGCGCTGGTTGAGGTGCTCATGGCTATTTCTTCCCCGATGTTGCTGGAGCAATGCCGGAACCCTTCGCTGGCACCGGTTGCGTCTGCAGGGACTTGATGTAAGCGGTCAGATTCTGAATCTGCTCCTCGGTCACCAAACCCTGGAACGTGGGCATCACTGGTTGATATCCCGCCACAATCTTAGCCTTAGGTTGCAGAATCGATTCGCGTATATAAGCTTCATCCCCGATTACAGTGCTGCCATCAGCGAGAAGAACTTTCGCGCCGAATAGTCCGTTTAGTGAAGGAGCGCGGCCCGTGCCATTGGCGATATGGCAAGTGTTGCAAGCCAACTGCGTAAACAATTTCTCACCAGCGGAAACGGGGTTCACGTCGCCAGTCTCGCCGGCAAGCCATGCCGCATAGTCGGAGGGATCCATAACCGTGACCCAGCCGCCCATGACGGCGTGATTTGTGCCGCAATACTGGGAACAGAAGAAGTGATACTTGCCGACTTTCGTCGGGCGAAACCACATCGTATTGTACCTGCCCGGCACGACGTCCATCTTTACTCGGAATGCCGGAACATAGAAATCGTGAATCACATCCTCGCTGCCCATGATCAGCTTGATGTCTCGATTCACCGGTATATGCAGTTCGTTAATTTCTTTTCGACCATTGGGCTGCTGCAGCTTCCACATCCATTGCTTGCCGACGACATAGACATCGAGCGTGTCTTTCGGAGCGGTACGGTAGTGAACATAAACGACTGCGCCCCAGGCGAACATGAACAGCGCCAGAATGAGCGGAATGATCGTCCAGCCGATTTCCAATACCATGTTGCCGTGGTCCTCAGCTCCCACTTCACCCGGCTGTTTACGCTTGTACTTGAAAGCGGCATAAATCGTCAGCAACGTTACGAGCACGCTGAAGAAGAGCGAGGTCAGAAGGATAAACGAAAAGAGGGCATCCACATTTCCCGCGAAATTGGAGGCTTGCTCTGGAAAAAATGGAAGCGGTGACTGCACGGCTCTAGTGTGCTCCTTGCGTCGGCAAACCTGGCCCGGAACTGCCGCTGGCGGCCCGATGATCCCGCCGGCGGAAAATCACAAACCCGATGGCCATGCAGAACAGCGTAACCACTCCACCCATGCGAATGACGGTCAAAATCGTGGCGCTATAGCGAGCCTTGGTTGGATCGTACTGGTAGCAAAAGAGCAGGATGTGATCCACGGGGCTGCCAATTTTACCCGCAGAAGCATCCACCAGTCCCAGACGCACATTGCTGGGCGGATATTCCACGCCAAAGAAATAGCGAGAGATGCGCCCGCCAGGTGTCAGCAGAAGAATCCCGCTGGCGTGGGCAAAGAGGCGGGTTTTTTCATCGTAGCTGTAACGAAAATTCGCAGCGCTAGTAACCTGATCGATGGACTGTTTCGTCCCCGTCAGGAAGTGCCAGCCGGACTCCGTACTTGGCCGCGCAAAACGCGACAATGCTTCATGCTTCTTCTTGAGCGCCTCATCCGGCGTGTCCGAGGGGTCCATGCTGATAAAAACGACTTCGTAATCTGTCCCCGGATTGAAGGAAATCATCTTGAGCGTGCCGACAACCGCCTGCTCCACTTGATTGCATAGCATTGGGCACGTGAAATAAACAAACGTCAGAAGCACCGGCTTCTTGCCAAAAAATTGGCGCAGGGTGACCGGCTGGCCGTACTCGTCCACAAATGAAGGATCGAGCGGGATCTGCACATTGAGCTGCGGGTCGAATCCCACATTCACCAGGGCAGGCGGCAGCCCTTTCGCGGGCTGGCCCACATTGTCTGGAATCATCTGCGCTCTGCTGATGGTGACTGCCAGCAGCAACGCAACAATTCCCACGATGTATCGCAAAACTTTCATTTCACTCATTTCTTTTCCGCCGGTGGTGTTGCAATTGCCGGCAGGCCCTTTTCGGCGATCAATTTCATAGCGTCTTTTACGGGAATCTGCGCGACGCCTGCTTGTTGGTCAATCCAACCCAGCGTCTCGTTGGCCTCGGTATCGGCTTTCACCTTTTCACGCATATCCTCTTGTGGATCAGTAAGATGGCCCGGCATTCCCTGGAGCCGCGGCTCCGGCGGCATGGTTGCGCCCTGTCCCACCCGGGAAGGCGGCATCGGCGTATAGTCTGCCCGCCAGTAATTCGTAAGCCCCCGATAAACTCCAAGGACCAGGAAATAGGAGGCGATGACGGTAATTCCAAGGTAAAAAATAAATTTCAAGATCGGGCTGACGCGGACGTCGGTCTTTTCATACGCAACATCATTGTGAAGCGGCGTCCCGCCCTCGCCTTGGCCGTGTTTGAGATGCTCAGTGCTCATGATGCGCAAGGGCCTCCGCAAGCTTTGGGTCGCCCAACGGCAACAGCGGCCGTTGTTTCAGGTTCATCGCAAAAAACCCGAGCCACAATCCTATCAATGCGATCGGGACGACAAGGTCCAGCCAGCCGGGCATCGCGCTCCGCGTGAACTCCGGCCGCGTCATCCAGTACAAATCGACCAGGCGCATCAGAATCATCCACACCGCAACTTTCCAGAGAAGGCTCGCGTTGCGCTTCACATCGCGGGAAAGCAGAACCAGGAACGGCAGCGCAAAACTGAAAATGAGCACCACGACGGCAACTACGCCCCAACTGCCGTACAAACGCGAGCGATAGAAAGAAATCTCCTCCGGCTGATTTCCAGACCAGATGATGAGCAATTGTGAGAAATCGAAATAGGCCCAGAGCATGTTGAAAGCGAAGAGCAGCTTCCCCAGATCATGTAGATGGCGCGTCTGGATAAGTCCGGAAAATGGCTCGGATCCCGAAATGATCACAACCGCCACAATCGCAAAGGCCATTGCTGCGATCGCCTGTCCGCCGACAAAAATGAAACCATAAATGGTCGATGCCCAGTGGGGAGAGAGCGACATCACCCAGTCAATCGAGGCGAACGTCATTGCCAGGATATAGAGAATGACGCCCGGTGCCGCCAATTTCCTCATCCTTTGCTTCAGGTTTTCGCCATCCTGCTGGCTATCCTGCTGCTTTGACCAGAGATTAAAAAACCACATCAATACAATCCAGATCGCGAAATAGATCACCGCCCGGGAAAGAAAACCGCCGTGCGTCAGATAATGCTGCTGATAGTCTGAGAGTGGTTCCGCTTTGAGCATCTCCGGGTCGAGCCACGCACGGTAAAGAGTCTTCATGCCCAGCACAATGGGCACAAACATCAGCAGCATCAGCCAGATGTTTCGCGAGGCAGCTTCCAAGGGACGCCGGATGATGATGCCCCAATGGCCCCCGGTGACATGTTGCAGCATCAACAAGCCAAGCGATCCCAGTGTCAAGCCCAGGACCAGCATGTAGCTGAAGAGATAGGACTGGTAAAACTTTTCCGGCGAGGTGATCGCGCCAAAAATGGAAAGGAGAAGCGCCGCTCCACCAACGAAGAGGGCGCCCCTCTGAACGCGGTTGACGCTCGCAGGCGCCATATAGTCGTGCGCGTTCATTTCAAGGTTCCTCCGGTCATAAGCTTTTCACGCAGCGCTGAGGGGAGATCTGCGACGGGCGCGTTGCGGCTCAACTGCAGAGCACGCACATAGGCAATAATGGCCCAGCGATCACGCGGGGGAATTTGCGCGGAATATCCGGCCATCGCGCCGAAACCGTTTGTCACTACATCATAAATGTAGCCGTTCGGCTCTTGTCGTAACCGCTCCTGGTGATAACTGGGCGGATGTTTCATGCCTCGCATGGAAACCATGCC
>JARLJJ010000194.1 GCA_031291275.1 Formivibrio sp. | reverse complement strand
GGTTAGGCCAATCTCTGTGTCCAGTGTATCAGCGGGCAGGGTGGCAACGCACATTGGCCGCTTGAGGTCTCTCCACGTCTCCAAATCCACGAAAAGGAGGGAGTGCAAGAAGTACAAGATGTGCATGGCAAGATTGCTGGCGGGGTCAACAATGTGTGCACATAAAGTCAAACCAGGTCCGACACACTCACACAAGAGGAGACAGCCAGAAGCAAATTTCAACCCCTCTGCCATCGTGATCGGCACGCGCGATCATCAGCACGTGGCGAACCCGCCCGCAACCACGCCAGGATTGGATACCCAAGCCAATTTGTCGTACATGTCCGTCCTGCAAAACCATTGCACATGACTACGGGAGCGAAGGGTGGGACAGCGGGCCACGCGCTCAGAATTGAGAATTCCTACAGAATGTCAGGACGTACAGGTAGACCAGGATCCAGCCGTAGTGCAGACCGTTGCCGGGTCCGTGAATGCCATTCCATATGAAGGGGATGCACAACGTTGTCAAGGCGTACACATGGAACACGATGAGGGCCCAGTGGGGCAGGCGGGTCCACGTGAACTGCACAGATGCGATCACATCAACAATGCTGGTGAGCGGGACGCGGCAGGGGGCATCACCGGCTCCAACCACCAGGTACATGTCATTGCACATGTCAATGCAAAACAAAGGCGAAAGCAGAAAGGTGCGGTCCGGAGCGCACCCCAACACGAGCCATTGCAACGGGACACCCCAAGTTTACAAGATACTTGACCCTCGGCTTTCATGCACAAGCGCTGTCATAGCCACGGCTTCCTCCCTCAGACAGACTTGCAGCTTCTAGCAACTGTGATTACACAGTAGTTGTCCGCTCAGGCTGGCCGCCGCATGACTCGGAAGCGTCCCAAATGCCCAAGTCTTCAGTAACTGGCAACAGCGGCCGCCCCAAGGCCCGTTTGCTTCTGACAGGGCGTTTGTACATTTTGTAACAGGAGTGATACTGTTCACTAGAGTGAATGATAGTCTTGTGAACATGCCTCAAGCCGAACCTGCGGGTGGTTGCTTCGGCTCGGGCTGTGGCGGAGAATCGCTAGAGGTGACCGGTGATATCATGGTCATTTCTGTGGATTCGTCATGCTCGCGTCTTGTCCCGCTTCCACGTCGAGGTCCGTGGGCTGCGCCACGCCTCCCCCCATCTTAAGCGGCGGCGCATGCTTCTGTGGCCGCCCCCACACTTGATTGGACATCATGCGACCAATGGCGTAGAACAGGCCAAACCCAACGAGCATGAGAATGTAGAAGCCCGCTTGCAGTCCGTGATTATGGTTGCCCTGCGCATAACCACAGACTTCCAACATTTCACAACTTGTTTCAAAAGTGTGTTTCGGTCACTGGAACTAGGGCACACTGCGAGAAACGTACAAGGACCCTTACCTGCAGCGTTGGGTACGGATAGATGTAATGGGTAATGCCGTACCACATCAAGTTCCAGCCGATGTAGAAGACACCGAAAGTCATTGCCCCGGCGATTCCCCGCCCCCACTGCTCGCGGCTGAAGCAAATCACACACGCCGGCGTTCACTGTGATCCGAGTAGTCACGGTCACAGGCAGATCGCAATACTCGCAACTGCGGACAGATGATCGCCTTGAAAGCACACAACACAAAAGGGACGCGCACTAGCGGTGGAAGACCAAGAATAGCTCTGCCCAAATGTCGATGAACATGACGCCGTGCTATAAGATTGAGACTGCCAGCGGACCCGCATGAAAGCCTCTGCAAAGCGAAGTTATAGTCATGGTTGCCAATGTCGCAATCCGACTCGGAGACGCTGGCCTACGTAGTGTGCCGCCGTGTTCTCACTTGTAATCGAAGGGGAAAAGGGCAGCCCAATAGGCAATGGCGACTAGCGTCCCCATAGCAAGGCATAAGCCGAAAAAGCGGTCGCGGTGAAGCCAGAGTTGCTGCATCAGGGGCCGGAAGAACGGAGCGGGGTCAACATAACAGTAGCAGTTACCTCCCCGCCTTGAACCGGCACCTGTGTGAGTGGCGACAGGCCGAGTTCCGTGTCATGGCACTCGGGCATTGTGGCGATGGATTTGGGCTGCTTCTGGTCCTTGAGTGTCGCCACATCCACGACCAGAGAGTACAAAAGTAAAACATTTGCATCAGCACGTTGCTGTGCCAGTGAGTAGAGCAACAAACAGGCCAATAATTCACGCAGAATCACAAGGCAGAACGGGTTTGAGTATACATAGGTCCACGGCTCAAACCCGTGCGCACACTACGAGTCCACGACATGGAGGGCATCAGATGATCTCAGGCTACAGACAGTAACCGCAAATGGTGAGCAGGTTCGTACATGTCCGTACTGTCGAGGAAACAAAACACAAATGAGGAGAAGTATTCAATAACAGAGGTAGACTACTACAAACGCGCTGCAGGGGAGGCAGCTGCGCAGCCACGCAAGCTCGGAAATCGCTGACTCACAGGTAGACCAGGATCCAGCCGTAATGCTGGCCATTGCCGGGCCCATTGATGCCGTTCCATATAAAAGGGACACATAATACCGCAAATGCATACACGTGAAAGAGCATGAGGGCCCAGGGGGACAGGCGGGTCCACGTGAACTGCGCGGACCAAGCATCGGTGAGAATAGGGGATCCCTTGGGCGTAGCCAGGCGCCGGTGGCGGTCACGCGATCCACACAGTGTGCGTGCATATAAGCAGCATGGGAATGGGCAGGGAAAGGCTGCAGAAGGAGGGCAGGAGCACCCC
>JARLJJ010000193.1 GCA_031291275.1 Formivibrio sp. | reverse complement strand
GGGATGAAAGATGGGCAAGACTACGATGACCAGTTTTTTGATTGGCGGATTGCTGGCGGCAGGACTTGCCTGCGCTGCGCCGCTGAAAACACGCGATGTAATCGATCTATGGCCGGGCGCGATCGGTCCCGGATCGGAAAATTCTCCGGCGAAGCTCACGATTACCGAACGCAGCAAGGTTGCCTTCTGGCCTGATCGCATCGTTACGGGTATTACCAAGCCCAACTTGACCGCTTTTGTGCCCGACAAACCCAATGGAACCGTGGTGATCGCAGCGCCAGGTGGCGCTTATTCACGTATCGTGCTTGATAAAGAAGCGGCCGAAATGGCGCGCTGGTTGAACCCCTACGGTGTAACCGTGCTTTTGATGCAATACCGGTTGCCCGCAGAAGGCCATGTCAACGGCAGGGATGTGCCACTGGAAGATGCTCAGCGTGCGGTTCGGCTGGTTCGCCAGAACGCCAAGGAGTGGGGGCTGGACCCGAACAAGATCGGTTTCCTCGGCGCTTCTGCGGCCGGACATATGGGCGCGAGCCTGGGTGCGCAATTCAGCAAGAAAGTCTATGAACCAGTTGATGCTGCCGACAAGCTCTCTGCCAGGCCAGATTTCTTGATATTGCTTTATCCTGTGGTGTCGATGGAAGACAAGCTAACCCATATGGAATCGCGGACCAATCTGCTTGGCAAGGATCCGTCACCTGAGTTGATCAAGGAATATTCGCCGGACCAACATGTGACCAAGGATTCCCCGCCTACCTTTATTGTCCTGGCGGAAAATGATTCGCAAGTGCCACCAGCCAATGGGATTGCTTATTACAATGCCCTGAAAAAGGTGGGTGTACCTGCTGAGTTGAATGTTTTCAAGGAAGGGGATCATGGTTTCGGCATTCGCGATGCACGACAGTTACCCGTGTCCAACTGGCCCAACTTGGCGGCGGCTTGGCTCAAGTCTAATGGCTACATTCAGTAACATCTGAGGAAATCCAAAGCGGGCTGATTGTATCGGCCTGCCTTTGGGTTGCCATACCACGATAGGCCTGGCAATCACTTGTTGTACTAGGCTGTCAGGAGAAGCCTCGTGAAGCATGTTCGAGGAAATTGAGATGGTTTTGACAAATAACGCCACCCGAATCGGTGGCGTTGCTGTTTTTCTGATGACACTTTTGGATTAGGAATATGCTGAAGAGTGTTGTGTTAAATTAAGAGTTCAGGCAAAGGGCGGTAATTTGGATGGATGACGATTTGTGCTTAATACGAGGCACTCGCATTTAATATTGTCCCTTGCCCCTTTAGCCTGCTTCTTATCGTTGGAGTGACACATGTCTCGCTTGAAAGATTGGCTGAACTGGCCCCAACGGCCTCGTCCTGATGATTCGCAAGACAAGATGCGCGAAGATCTATTGAGCAGCATGCTGGTGATGGCCTGGATGGTGGAAGCGCGAGATCCTTATACCGGTGGACATTTGTGGCGGGTATCGCGTTTTTCCTGGATTCTGGCCGAGGCACTCAAGCTCTCTGCCGATGAAGTTGCCCGGATATCGCTTGGAGGGTTTCTTCACGATCTTGGCAAGGTGGGCGTACCCGATCAAATCCTCAACAAAAAAGGCCGGCTTACCGATGAAGAGTATGCCGTTATCAAGACACACCCGGATGTGGGCTGGCGCATGCTATCAGGTCACCCGCTGGCCAAGCTGGCAGAAGTAGCTATCCGTGCGCATCATGAAACCCCCGATGGCCGCGGATATCCGCGTGGCCTGTTGGCGGCCGATATTCCGCTTGAGGCCCGTATCGTAGGCATTTGCGATGCATTTGATGCGATGACCAGTACTCGCCCCTATCGGCGTGGCATGCCCATGGCGCAGGCACTGGCGATTATCGAGGATAACCTCGATAGCCAGTTCGACCGAACCTGTGGCGAACTTTTTCTGTCTCTTGGCCGTGCCGGTGCGCTTGATCATATCGTGAGTCATAGCGACGAAGGGATACCGCTGCACGAGTGTGTGATGTGTGGCCCCACGCTGGTGGTTCGCAAAGGACAGGCCAAGGGTAGTCTGGTTTATTGCCGCAGTTGCACCGGCGAGTATCAGGCTGAAGAACAAGAGGGCAAGCTGGTTCTGAAACCTACCGGCCGCACCGGCAGTCCGCGCGATCTGGAACCTGTCGCGGATACCGAGCTTATTGGCCGGTTGGTCCATGAGTCTGCCCGGGCACTGCTTTCATATACCTAAGTGCTGGGGATGGGCAAAGAACCGCGCTGGATGTGTTTTTGCGGTATTTGATGACAAGAACTGAAAGCCAGCACGGAAATGCATCAATGCCACCGGTTCCGGTGGCATTTTCTTTGGCGGTAAGGCACTTCATTGCGTAAAAACGCTGGTCGCCAACTTGCCGATTCGTGCGTTGGTTTGATCTTGACCGAAATTGATTCAACTTTAACAAGGCAGGAAAAACTAAAGCGATAGTCGGCGGTCGAACCCATAAATGAGTTTGTATTGGAAGATGTTACTTCTATGCGGAGGGATCATGACAAATCGCAAATTAGGAAGTGTTTTGCTATTGCTTGCGGGCCTCTTTATCTGTGGTGGCGCGTTGGCTGATCGTGGGCATGGACATGCAAGCGTCAGGTTCTACTGGGGCGTGCCCTATGCGTATCCCTACTATGTATCGCCTTATTATTATCCGTACTCATATTACCCACCTGCGGTCGTGGTCCCGGAAGATCCACCGGTTTACATCGAGCGAGGCGGGGCGCAGTACGCGCCAGATCAAGGCACGGCAACGCCAGAAAACTATTACTGGTATCACTGCAATAAGCCGGAAGGGTATTACCCCTACATCAAGCAGTGTCCGGGTGGGTGGCAAAAAGTGGTACCTACTCCGCCGCCACAGTAATCCATGGAGGATGAGATCATGCATGCAAGCCTAAGAGTTTTGCCTGTTCTGCTATCAGTCTTGTTGCTGTCGGCATGTGTATCGATGCCAGATGGTCCTAGTGTGATGGCGTTGCCGGGGACAGGTAAGAGTTTTGATCAGTTTCGATATGATGATGTGACATGCCGGCAGTATGCCAATACTCAAATCGGTGGAATGACTGCCAATCAAGCGGCAAGTGACAGCCTTGCCAAAAGCGCGATTGTGGGCAGCGCGCTCGGTGCCGCCGTCGGCGTGGCTACCGGTGGCGGTAGAGGGGCTGGCGTGGGAGCCGCAACCGGATTGGCAGTAGGCAGTGCGGTTGGCCTTGATAGTGCCAATGCCTCTTCATACGGAGCGCAACGGCGCTACGACAACGCCTATATCCAGTGTATGTACGCCAAGGGGCATCGTGTTCCGGTTTCCGGCCGAGTGATGACTGAGCAGCCGCAGCGATCTTATCAATACGAGCCTGCGCCTTTGAATTATCCGCCACCACCACCCGGATATAGCCGCTGATGATTAGAATCGGCTGCATGTTTTACCTGCAGGAAGCAACAAAAATGCCACCGTTCAGGTGGCATTTTTGTGCGGGCAGCAAACGTTTGCTTAGTTCATTTCGGTCACAAACTGGTTACGCGGACGGCGGACCTTCTTGAGATTGACCAGCCAATCGCCGTCAGTCTCGCGGTAGCCCAGCGGCAGGATGATTACGGAGCGCAGTCCCCGTTCGCGCAGGCCGAGAATCTCATCAACTTTGGCCGGATCGAAGCCTTCCATCGGTGTGCTGTCGACTTCTTCGTAAGCCGCGGCAATCAGTGCAGAGCCAAGGCCAATATAGGCCTGGCGCGCCGCGTGCTGGTAATTCACTTCCGCATCGCGGGTCGGGTAGTTGCTTAACAGCATCTGGCGATAATTTTCCCAACCTTCGTTCTTGACGCCACGTTCCGCGTTGACCAGATCGAACATCGTGTTGATGCGCTCGGCGGTGTAGTTATCCCAGGCCGCAAATACCAGCAAGTGCGAACAATCGGTGATCTGGCCCTGGCCCCAGGCGTGTGGCTTGATCTGCTCGCGCAGATCGGGATTGGTGACCACGATCACTTCATAAGGCTGCAGACCGCTGGAAGTGGCGGTCAGGCGCACGGCTTCGAGAATGTGCTCGACCTTTTCCTGCGGAACGACTTTTGCCGGGTTCATTTTTTTGGTGGCGTAGCGCCATTGCAGTTTTTGCAGCAGTTCGGACATGGGGCCGATCCTATCTCAAAAGTTAAGTTGAGCAGTTTGGGGGCGAAATACGGATTTCAACCGACCTGTTGCGTGAATTGTGGTGCCGAGACCGATTCATCAGGCGAGGTGCATCACCGTGTTGGGCAAAACCTGCGGGCACTTGTTCTCGAAGCCATGCCACGGTTTGCCGTCTTCTGCAGCAAGAGTAACGTTCACGATCTTCTCGCAAAACCATGCATGTGCTTGAGTTGCCGTATCGGGACGGTGGACAATGGCCGATCTCGTTTTCTGAACCTGGATATTTCCAATGCTTTATGTGCTTCTTGCCGCCGGCTGCAGCGTGCTGGTTTCCGTTTTGCTCAAACTGGCCCGCCGCTATGAGATCGATGTGGCACAGGCTATTGGCTGGAATTATCTGGCGGCCTCGCTCTGGTGCTGGTTCCTGCTCAAACCTTCGCTCACCAGCCTGAATGCGCCCGGTGCGCCCTGGCCGTCGCTGCTCGGGCTGGCGCTGGTGCTGCCGGTCCTCTTTATTGTGCTGTCGGTAAGTGTGCGCCGCGCCGGGATCGTGCTCACCGACATTGCCCAGCGCCTGTCGCTGCTGCTCTCGCTGTTGGCCGCTTTCCTGCTGTTTGGCGAAACTGCCAGTGCACTTAAAATCGCCGGACTGATCCTGGGATTGCTGTCCGTAATCGGCATCCTGTGGCGGCCGCAAGCGGGTAGTGGTGACGAAACCGGCCATGCTTGGTCCGTGTTGCTGATCGTATGGATCGGCTTTGCGCTGGTCGATGTGATGCTCAAGCATATTGCCACAGCGGGAACGCCATTTGCCGCATCGCTGCAGATCAGCTTCGCGTTGGCTTTTGTCGGCATGTTGGTCTGGCTGATCGTGCGCGCCGCGCGTGGACACGGCCGGCTGACCTTGCGTGGCACTGCGGCCGGCCTGCTGCTGGGTAGCGTCAATTTCGGCAACATCCTCTTCTATGTGCAGGCGCACCGTGCCTTGCCAACGCAGCCGGCGGTGGTGTTCGCCAGCATGAACATCGGCGTGGTCGTGCTCGGTACGCTGGCCGGCGTGTTCGCCTTCGGCGAGCGTCTGTCCTGGATTAACCGCGCTGCGATTGCGCTGGCCGTCGCGGCCATTACATTGATTGCGCTAGGCAAGGTTTGATATGCAAAGCCATCCCGGCTTCTGCATGAGGTTGTTTTTATATTCAAGACTGGCCCGATCAACCAAGGCTAATGCGATTTTCAATGGCATGGGCCAATTCCGGTCATCCGAGCAGTAAAAGCCCACGGATCGACTTCTCAGCCGAAGCTGGCCGCAGTCGCTGTTCCCCTCAGCGCGTAGCCGAACAGCCCCGTCTCAGTGTCGATGGAATCGATGTGCTCGATCGCTTGGGGTGTTCATTGCTTGCTCTGCGGGACATCCATGGGAATATCGAGGGTGAAGGTTGCGCCCAGCCCGGACCCGTCGCTATGCGCGGTCAGGCTTCCGCCCATTTCCTGCGCGGCCAGCACGCAGCT
>JARLJJ010000020.1 GCA_031291275.1 Formivibrio sp. | reverse complement strand
TTGACCGTTTCCGGCACTACACCCAACTCAGCGGACGTGGTGTTATCGATCCAACTGCTGGCTGCTACCTGATTCTTGCGCTTGTCCATCCGCGCAAAACGCTCAGCGATCAATTCCGCCCGCTCTGCCAGCGGCATTTCCACCAATGGTTCCAGACGACCAGCAAGGAAGGCATCCATATCAAGCAAGTCAAAACGCCGGCCAGACAGGCGTGCCCAGAGCAAGTCGCCATTCTTCAGTGCGCCAATAGCACCACCTTCGTAAGCTTCCGGTGTTACATGACCTACGCAAGCGCCCTTGGTTACACCTGAATAACGGCCATCAGTCATCAGAATCGAAGTGCGTTCCAGCACGCCCTGGTGTTTCAGGTAGGCGCTGGGCGCGAACATCTCCGGCATGCCGAAGGCTTTCGGTCCTTGACCGGCAATCACGAAAGCAAAGGCAATCGTACCCTTTACCACCATCTCTTCCAGAGTATCGGTATCGCTGCCACCATTTGCTTTACGCAGGTTATTCAGCAATGCCGGCGGTAGGTCCATGGTGTCACACAGTGTCTTCACCAGATTGGTCGATTGCAGTTCCTGATTGCAGACAGTTTCGTTCTCGTAATAGCGCACCACGAATACCCGTCCATCGAAACGCTTGAATTGCTCGGTGGCCATGCCTGCAACTTTCAGCGTACAGGACGAGAAGAAGTTACCGCGCATGATATCGGTACCGGAAATCTCTCGGATTGGATTGATGCGAATGACTGAACGCTCTTGCGGCAACTTGGGAGAGACCGCTACCGACAAGGCAGCCACACGCTCGCCCCAGGTTTTGCCAGACACTGTCGGCGCATCCAGATCCATCGGCACGCCCAGATCGGTCAACACTTTGTAGATACTTTCCATACCACTGTGCATGCCATCCCTTGCCTGCTGGGCCAGAACGAAGGTATCGCGCCCTTCGGTCAGGCTGTGGGCAAAAATATCCGGCACGTGGTGGGCATCGCGCACTTTTTCGTAATCGAACAACGTCACGTCGAAACCGGCATGGCGCATCACGCACGGCATATGCAACATGAGGTTGGACGAACTGCCGGTGGCATTGTGGATGCGAATCGCATTGGCGTAGTTCTTGGCCAATATTTCGCACACGGCATATTCAGGTTTATTGAGCATGCGGAACAGCGAATCCACACTGCTGGAGACAATATCGCTGCCCGGCTCATCCAGCAACAGTTCGGCACCACGCGGCACAAAACCCAATGCGGAAACCAGCGTACGCGAAGAGTTGCCAGTGCCATTGAAAGCACAAATGCCGCCCTTTTCATCGCACGTAGCTGCTGCCAGTTCGTTAAGGATTTGATCGGCCTCTGCGCGGGTGACGATCTTGTGATCGACCGCACGATTCAATTGACCGAGAAATGCTTCATCAGATGAACACTGCAGGATGTAGTGACAATTTTCTTCAATATCGTCTGAGAGTTGTTTGTCGCCCAGAGCCACCGCCTTGTTCTGAATATCCTGCAATTTCTTGCGCGTCGGCTTCGGAATCTCGCCGCCTTTCAGCACATGTGCTGGCACAAATACCGCCCATACCGGCGCGGTGCCACGTTCGGGTTCGCGCCGTGCCCGGTCTGCAGCTGCCAGACCAGAGAGAATACCGGTCGGCGTCTTGTCGCAACCCGACATAACATAAGCCGCGTGGTAGCTGTGACCTTCAAAATTGATATTCACCGTCATCGCAGTGTGATTGCGTGAAGCCAGCGAATAACTCTGGCCGATATTGCTTTGCGCCGTG
>JARLJJ010000192.1 GCA_031291275.1 Formivibrio sp. | reverse complement strand
TTTAATTTGTAACATAGCCCATGGACTGAGGCAGCCAGAGCACGATCTGCGGGAACAGTGTGATACTCAGCAACAGAAGCAATAGCATGAGAAGAAACAGCCATCCTTCTATCATCATGTCCTTGATCTTGATGCCGGTCAGCGCATTGATCACGAACAGCAGCATGCCAAACGGCGGATGAATCAGGCCAATCATCATGTTCAGCACCACCATGACCCCGAAATGCACCAGGTCGATGTGAAGAATGCTGGCTACGGGCAACAAAATCGGCACGAAAACCAGCAACAGTACCGAGATATCCATGACGCAACCCAAGGCCAGGAAGAGTACGTTCACCATGAGTAAAAATTGTATTTTACTAAAGTGCATGCTCAGGACCCAGTTCGCCAGCATCTGCGGAACGCCCTCGGCTGTAAAGGCATAATTCATGACAAACGAACCGGCAATGATCAGGGTAATGACCGAGCTGGCGCGTGTCGATTCCAGAATGACATTGAACAGCGATCTCCAAGTCAGTGCCCGATAAATCACCCCCGCCAGAACCAAGGCTTGGAACGCAGCGACTGCCGCGGCTTCCGTGGGGGTGAACGCACCGGTGTAGATGCCGGTCAGCAAAACCACCGGAATGGATAGCGGCAACGCCCCACGGTAGCAAATGGCCGGCCACTCAGCCAAGGGAATCCGGTCTTCGCGCGGCATATTGCGTTGTCTGGCAATGATATGAACGGCAATCATCAACAGCACCGCCATCAATACACCTGGCAATACCCCGCCCAGGAACAACGCTCCTACCGAAGCGCCCGATACCAGCCCGTAGATAACCAAGGGGATCGACGGTGGAATGATCGGTCCGAGAGTTGCGGCTGCGGCCACAATGGCGCCGGCAAAACCGGGGGTGTATTCCGGCCGTTTGAGCATCTGCTTGATACTGATCAGCCCAGGACCGGCCGCATCGGCAATGGCGCTGCCGCTCATCCCTGCGAACACCACGCTGACCAGGATGTTCACCTGTGCCAGACCCCCACGAAACCGGCCGACCAGAATGGCGCAGAAATCAAATAGACGGTCGCTCACCGTTCCTGCGTTCATGATGTTGGCGGCCAGAATAAACAAGGGTACCGCCAGCAGCACATAGCTGTTGTAGAGCCCGTTGAGAATCTGTTCTGCCACCATCCCCAAGTCTTGTCCTTTGAGGACGAGGTAGGCTACGCCACTGGCAATCATGGAAAAGCCGATGGGCGCGCGCAGCAAAAATCCCGTAACCAACACGAGAATCAGAGCGGTTAATGGGGAAATCATTGTTTCTCCTCCGTCAATGTGGATTCGCGCAGGATCATTACGATCTGCCAGATACCCCGTACCACCAGCGATACCAGCAACAAGGCAAAGGGCAAGAAAACCCACATAAGCGGCAAGCCAATCACTGGAGTGCCCTCACGTGCCATAAAGTGAATGTAATTCCAGCTCGAAGGCAAGGCCCAGGCCGAGAAACCACCAATAATCAGGTGGCCCGCGATGCGCATGTACCGTTGTACCCGATGGGACACGAAGTGATAAAGGAGGTCAAACACGACATGTTCGCGCTCGGGAACCATGAAGGCTGCTGCCCACATAATGACCCAGATGTACAGGATGACCGCCATTTCATCTGTCCACATCAACGGCATGTTGAAGCCGAAACGGGCAGTCACCTGTGCGACAAACACCAGGAAGAGTGCGGAGAATAACAAGCCGCCAATCAGATTGGCGACTCGCATCCACATTTTTTTGATGTTAGCGAACTGCATTGATCCGCTCCAGCAAACCCTTCGGCCAAGTAGCGGCCATATCGGACTTCAGGTATTTTTCCTGCACGGCCTTGCGGAATGCCGCCACATCCGGCACGACAATCTTCATGCCTTGCGACCTGAATTGTTCAACCAGCGCCGCTTCGTCCTTGATGCGATTTTCATTGTTGTACTTGGCAGCAGCCTGCGCGGCAGCTTTCACTTTCTGCTGCTGAGTCGGAGTCATGGCGTTGTAGGTCTTGCTGGAAATGGACAGGAAGATGGCATCAACCAGATGGCTGGTCAGGACAATTTCTTTGCTGACTTCGTAGAACTTGGCGGCGCGGGCGCTGGGCAGCGGGTTATCCTGACCATCAATCGTGCCGGTTTGGAGCGCGAGATACACTTCGCCGAAAGCCAATGGCATTGGGGTAGCACCGAGCGCTTCGCCGAGGAACAGCCATTCCTTGCTGGATGGCATGCGCAATTTCACGCCTTTCAGATCCGCCGGCGTTTTGACGTCCTTGAGGTCACGCAACATCACCTGACGCGTGCCAAGGTACGCGGTGGCCAGTGGAGTGATTCCCATCTTCTGGATCACGGGCTTGAAGACTTCCGTACCGATCGGGCCATTGAAGACCTTCTGTTGGTGATCCGGATCACGAATGATGTAGCCGGCGGTGAAGATGGAGAATTCCGGCACGATCTTGGAAATATCCTGGGCCGAGATGGCGGACATTTCGAGGTTGCCGCGTGCCATGGCGGCCGGTTCGGTGCCTTGCTTGAACAGCGAGGCATTCAGGTAGATCTGGACATCAAATTCGCCAGGGGCGGATTTATCCAGATTGTCTTTGAATACCGTCCACATCTTGGCGTGCCAATCGTCAGGAACGGCTGGGGTGGAAATACGGATCACCTGCTTGGCCAGTGCTTGCGGTGCGACAAGTGCCATGCCGGCGGCAAGCGCCAGGGTGACAGTACCCAGACCCGCTGCTTGCAACAGTTTTTGGATTTTAGTGCTACCCATGATGGTGATTCTCCTTCCTCAGTACTTCGAAAATAGAGACCTTGCGTTCGGCCCCTGTTGCCTGACACGAGGCACTTTGGCAATTGCCAGTCTGCAGACCTCGTATCCAAGCTCATTCAAGTTATAGTATTTTTGGTGACAGGAAAAACATATTCCATTAATTAATAGACAGTTGCTTTTTTAAACTTTCGCCCAGATGCATCATTTGCTGCATAGTTGTCTGGAAATGTGCGGCATAGTAGTTGCCAGATTCGCGGGTGCGGCTTGCTACTGTCTTGAAATTCCCAATGGAATACTGGTAATCCTTGGCACAAATGGGGTAGTCCAGATATTCAATCAATGAGGCTGTCGTGATGAAATCAGAAACCAATTCAGCCTTTTCCGGTTCATTTTGCCAATTTTCGCACAGCCAGACGTAAAGTTCAGGATGGAAGTTAGTCATTATCCCGCTGTAGCCATGACAACCTGCTTTGAGTGAAGCGAGCAAAGTCTGTCCGTTGGCATTGGCGATATGCAATCTGCTACCTTCGATCAAGTGCAAACGGCGTCGAATGGTATCGATCTGGCAGCAGGTATCCTTGATAAAGGTATAGCGTCCACTTTGTGCACACCAACTCACCACTTCATCCGATAACAACCGTTTATAGGGCTGAGGGCATTCATAAATACCCAAGCCAATCTTGTCCGTTACTGCCGCCGTGATTTTTTTCAGATTGGCCAGCACAACATCATCGCCCTCGCCTGCCATGGCAAAACGATTGCTGATGAGAATGACGCTATCCACGCCTGTTTCAGCCATCGCACCAAGTTGATCAATCTGTTGCGACAACCCGCAAGCGGTATGACCCGAAGCGACGACAGGCACGCGCCCCGCCACGTAATCCATGACGAAACGAGTCAATTGCAGCGATTCTGCATCGCTCAGGTAAAACATTTCGCTCGACTGGCAGTTGGCAAACAGGCCATGCACCCCTGCGGCGATATACCAGCCGATCAGTTTTTTCAGTGATTCCCAGTCTATTTCCCGATTTTCATCGAACGGGGTCAGCATCACTGGCCAAACGCCACGGTATTTATCAGAAGAATTCATTGCTACACCATAAAAGTTATAAAAGCAGATTTAAATCAGCACATCTCAGAGCAAATTGGCAGCATCGCCAGCGATAAATACCTTGATGCCCTGTGTCAGCGCTTGAGCCACAAATGCCCGTACGACATCCTGTAGCTTGGCTTCGTCCACATAAGCCACGGTAATGTGATTGCTCTGGTGACCTGCCATCAATTGATCGCGACTTACGCCATCGAGAACGCAATTGAGTAGCGGCCATTCGTAGGTGGTAGCGCGGCGACGGCGCTCGAACTCTGCAGCAGGCAGTTCAACTGCGTGGCCGGTACCGATATGCAGGTAAACCTGGGTTTCTTCATAGTGCGCGCGAGCCCATATCAGACGACCGGCCTTGCCCTGCCCGGCGATAGTGGAACCACCTTTTGGGAAGTACATCGCAGGCTGGCGGTAACCGGTCGCGCCGGCAATGCCCCCCTTGATATGCTCGAACGGTACCGACCCGGAGATCTCGAAATCCCAGTAGAAGGTGCCTTCAAATTCGCTGCCCCAGCGAATATCGTGCAGCGTGGTTTCTGCAGGCAGGCCGAGCGAGTCAAGCAAGCGCCAGAGCATGGTCTGTGGAATCGCCGTGCCCATATCCACTTCATTGATACACGGAATCGCCTTGCCTGCGCGGATGATATTGCCGGCCTCATCGGGTATCGGGAAACGATCTGTCGAGCCAATCGCACCTTCTGCAAAATCGGATGCGGCGCAAGAATGCGCAAGTCCTTGCTGATATTGCACGCCGACCGAAGACAAACCAAAACGTTGCACGAAACGGCCCATGGCTATCAACATTGCACACTGTTCCAACACCTGGTCACGAGTCAGCTCCTTGACTGGATCAGTACCAAACATGAACTTCATCCCTTTTGCTTCGTACCAGGCCAGGCATTCTTCACGCAGGGTTTGCGGCACTTTGGCCATTTCCACCAATAGTGCCGATTGCGACAGGCTTTCCATTGGCATGCCAATGTCGACCAGCGCCTTCTGTGGAAATACGCCGTTGATCATGCCCATGCAGAAACTGTCGAACAGACCCATGATTTCTTTGTGTTGCAACACATACTCGCCCACCTTGCGACCGATTTCCCATGCCGGCGTGTTGGATGCCGGATGCGTCGGAGTGACCGGTTGCAGGTAGGAAGTATCGTGTTTGATCTTGCCGGTCTTGAGCCAGGCTTCCAACCCTTTGAAGAAGAATTCGTCATCGAAATTGCTCGACCACAGGCGCGAATATTCCTTGCCCATGCTGGTCAGGGTGCCGGCCATGCATAGCATGCCCACGAGCCCAGGCCAGGTGCCGTCGAAATTGGCCAGCAGTAGAATCGGACCATTGTGCTTGGCCAGGCTCGGCGCCAAATGGTGAGAATATTGCCAAGCAGTCAATAGCACGATGACCGGTGCATCCGGATCTATCGTGGCAAACAGATCGCTGCCTTCGCGTTGACTGCTGATAAAGCCATGACCTTTGTCGCCCTTGTAGAGGTGTGCTCGCTTGGCTACGCATCCCAAGCGCTGACTCAGCACTTGTTCCAGCTTGGCTTCGAACTTGTTTTGTACCGGCCAGCATTCCACGTTGGCCGATTCGCGCAGGTCGGCGTTGGTCACCAACAGCACTTCGTTTTTCTGGGCGCGGATCAGCGGTTTGGCGGGAGGGAGTTTCAAGGTCAACATGTTTATCATCCTTTGTTCAAATCAGACGGGGTGAGTTAGTGCCAGGCGCTCATGGCAGCACGGCAACGTTCCATATCCTGATAAAGCTGCAGGTAAATTGCGTATTTCGCATCGTGGAAGGCTTTGGTTGCGGCTCTGGCGGCAACGCTGCCGCCAGGACGGACCATCTCGGCAGCGGCAGCAGGCATTGTCAGAAAGTCCCCGCATGCCACTGCGCCCATCAGCGCTGCGCCAAGCGTAACGGCGTCTTCTTCGCTGACCAGATGAATCGTGCAGCCCGTGGCATCGGCGTTTTCGCGCAGCCAGTACGGATTCTTGGTACCACCGCCGCACATCACGATGCGTTCGATCTTGTGTCCGGCAGCATTCATGCTTTCGATGATATGGCGTGTGCCATAGGCCAGTGCCTGCAAGGTGGCGAGGTACAGCCGGGCCAGCGCATCCCTGCCCTGCTCCAGCGTGAGTCCCACAACCACGCCACGCGCGGCCGGATTGGCTCGCGGCGAACGGTTGCCATGATGGTCGGATAACACATGCAGATCACGCGTGGGCCAGGCTTCGCGACTTTCCAGATCAGCCAGCCAATCGTTTAGCACGGCATAAACATTGCGGTTTTCAGCTTGCGTTGTGGATTCAAGCAGCGGCCAGGCATCGCTCTGGCGCAAGGTCCAATCCAGCAAGGCGCCTGCTGCACTTTGTCCGCCTTCGTTCAGCCAGTAACCGGGCAACATCGCGCCGAAATACGGTCCCCACACGCCGGGCACCATCACCGGATCGGGACTGACCACCATGTGGCAATTCGAGGTGCCGCCGATGATGGCCAAACTCCCGTCCGGCGCAGTGCTGGTCAGTGCCAGACCGCCGGCATGGGCATCGATAATGCCCGAGGCAACGACGATTCCGGCCGGAACGCCGAGTTCTGCCGCAGCCGGAGTACTCAACTTACCGGCAGCCACACCCAGCGGCAGAACCTTCGGTGGCACCTTGGCAGTCAGGTCTTGCAAGCCAACGGCAGCCAGCAGGCTTTCGCTGAAGCGGTTTTCGTGTGCGAGATAATTCCATTTGCAGGTCAGCGTACACACGCTGGCCACATCGGCATCGGTCGCACGCCAGACCAGATAATCGGCCAGATCAAAGAAACGCCAAGTTTGGGCATAGCGCTCGGGGAAATGCTTCTTCAGCCACAGTACCTTGGGCAATTCCATCTCGATGCTGACTTCGCCACCGACATACGCCAGCGCCGGGTCGTGCGTGGCATTGATCGCTGCAGTTTCAGCTGCAGCGCGGTGATCCATCCACATGATGATGTCGTGTTCGGTTTCACCGCTCTCGGCCACGGAAACCGGCAGACCATCGGAGCCGACTGCAACCAGCGAACACGTCGCATCCACGCCGATGGAAACAATCTCGGCCGGGTTGATCCCGGCCAGTGCAACAGCTTCTTTCATTGCCGCGCAGGTCTGCGCCCAGATATCGCGCGAGGATTGCTCGACATACAGCGATTTGGGATGAAACTGCTGAATCGGCCGCACAGCAAAGGCCAAGCGCTGGCCTTTCTGGTCAAACAGACCGGCCCGAACACTGCCCGATCCGACATCAATACCTGCATATACGCGTTGCATTTTCAAATAAGCCCCCAAAAGCTGTTTCGAGTTAGCATTCAGGTTAAATTAGCACGAAACATTCGTAACAACAATATGCAAACTACAGATTATTCAGAAAATAACGCGCTTATTGACCTCAATTAGCCTAAATATTTGTCTTAAATCGTAATTTACGATGCTCAATTACTTGATGAATCTTCGAAAAATGTTTCGACGCAGCAGGCGAAATGGCTTAGGGATTGACCGTTCCTTTTTTCAGTATCAGATTGACGTATGGACGATGTTCGGTGGTCCGAATCACGGCATAGCATTGCCGTGCTGCGGCATAGAATGCCTGCCGCTCCAGGCTGCCCATCTGCACCGGGCGATTTTCCATCTTATGACAGATAGCCAATGATTCTTCATGTCCCGGCAAAAGTAGATCCGGATGCCCATCCTGCTCCATACGCAAAATCGGTTTCTCGACAAAATCATCGAGCGGAAACAGTGATAGCACCGCCTCCAATGCCTCCGTTACCAACAATCCGGGCAGCTCGACCACGCGGCCGGAAACAGTTTCCTTAGCTACGGCATACGACGGGAAATTGCGATCTGCGATCAGCAACGTATCGCCGTGCCCCATTGAGTCCAGCACCCATAAAAGATCGGCAGTAATGACCGGATTGATACCACGCAGCATAGAGCACCTCCTGAAAATGGCCCGCTGCCTTTATGACAGCAGGCCTTGTCACCGATGAATCAACACATTACTTCTGATACGGCCAGACCCAGTCCTTCACCTCGGGCATGTCATCACCGAACTCGTTGATGTAGTGCTTGTGCTCGATCAGCTTGTCCTCGAACTTTTGCCGCGCGTAGGCACTTCTGCCCTTCAGTTGCGGTACCCGGTCGATCACGTCGATTGCCAGATTGAAGCGGTCGGCGTGGTTCATCACCACCATGTCGAACGGGGTCGAGGTGCTGCCCTCTTCGATGTAGCCGCGCGCATGCAGGTTGTCGTGCCCGTTGCGGCGGTAGGTCAGGCGGTGAATCAGCCACGGGTAGCCGTGGAAGGCGAAGATGATCGGTTTGTCGGTGGTGAAGATCGAGTCGAACTCGTGGTCGGACAGCCCGTGCGGGTGTTCCTTCTGCGGTTGCAGCGTCATCAAATCGACCACGTTGACGAAGCGGATCTTCAGGTCCGGGAACTCCTGGCGCAAGAGGTCGGTGGCGGCCAGGGCTTCCATGGTCGGCACTTCACCGGCACAGGCCATGACCACATCCGGTTCGCCGTCCTGGTCGTTCGAGGCCCAGTCCCAGATGCCCAGGCCCTTGGTGCAGTGCTTGATGGCCTGGTCCATGTTGAGGAACTGCAATGCCGGTTGTTTGCCGGCGACGACGACGTTGACGTAGTGGCGGCTGCGCAGCACGTGGTCGGTGACCGAGAGCAGCATGTTGGCATCGGCCGGCAGGTAGACACGGATCACTTCGGCTTTCTTGTTGATCACGTGGTCGAGGAAGCCCGGGTCCTGGTGGCTGAAGCCGTTGTGGTCCTGGCGCCAGACGTGGCTGGTCAGCAGGTAGTTCAGCGACGGCAGCGGTTTGCGCCAGTGGATGTCGCGCGTGGTCTTCAGCCACTTGGCATGCTGGTTGAACATCGAGTCGACGACGTGGATGAAGGCTTCGTAGCAGCTGAAGAAGCCGTGGCGTCCGGTGAGCAAATAGCCTTCGAGCCAGCCTTGGCAGGTGTGCTCGGAGAGGATTTCCATGACGCGGCCATCCTGGGCCAGACTGTCGTTGCTTTCGTCTTCCGGTTTGTAGTCGGCGAGCCAGGTCTTGCCCGATTCGGTATAGACATCACTCAGGCGATTCGAGGTGTTTTCGTCCGGACCGAACATGCGGAAGTTCTTGGCGGCGTGGTTGGCTTTCATCACATCGCGCAGGAACTTGCCCATGACGCGGGTCATTTCCGCGGTGGTGGTGCCGGGCTGGTCGACAGTGAGCGCGTAGTCGCGGAAGTCGGGCATCTTCAGGTCACGGGTGACTTGGCCGTGCACGTGCGGGTTGGAGCCCATGCGCAGCGTGCCACTCGGGGCGAGTGCCGCCAGTTCGGGCTTGAAGGCGCCTTCGCTCGTGAACAGTTCTTCCGGCTGGTAGCTCTTGAGCCACTTTTCCAGTTCGGCTACGTGGTCCGGCGTCATGTCGGAGAACGGCACCTGGTGGCTGCGCCAGTAGTCTTCGACCTTCTTGCCATCGATGTTTTTCGGGCCGGTCCAGCCTTTGGGGCTGCGCAGGATGATCATCGGCCAGCGCGGACGCGTGACCGCTTGGCCGGCATCCATTTCCACTTGTGCGGCGGCGCGAATGGCGTTGAATTCGTCCAGCACGGTATCGAGCGTGGCGGCCATCTTCTGGTGCATGTCGGCGTAGTCGTCGACATTGGCGCTGACTTCCACATAGTGCGGCTTGTAGCCGTAGCCTTCGAACAGCTTGGTCAGTTCGTCGTGCGACAGACGGGCCAGCACGGTCGGGTTGTTGATCTTGTAGCCATTCAGATGCAGGATCGGCAGCACGCGGCCATCGTTGACCGGGTGGATGAATTTGTTCGAGTGCCAGCTGGTGGCCATCGGGCCGGTTTCGGCTTCGCCGTCGCCGACGACCGACACGACGATCTGGTCCGGGTTATCAAACGCGGCGCCAAACGCGTGCGACAGCGCATAGCCGAGTTCACCGCCTTCGTGCATCGAGCCCGGCGTTTCCGGGGCGACGTGCGAGGGAATGCCGCCGGGGAAGGAGAACTGCTTGAACAGCTTCTGCACGCCTTCGGCGCTGTTGTCGATGTCCGGGTAAATCTCGGAGTAGGACCCTTCAAGCCAGGTATTGGCCACCAGTCCCGGTCCGCCATGGCCGGGGCCGGTGATGTAGATCATCGGCTGCTTGCGTTCCTTGATCACGCGGTTCAGGTGCACGTAGATGAAGTTCAGCCCCGGCGTGGTGCCCCAGTGGCCCAACAGGCGAGGCTTGACGTGCTCGCGCTTGAGCGGCTCTTTCAGCAACGGGTTGTTCAGCAGGTAAATCTGCCCGACGGACAGGTAGTTCGCTGCACGCCAGTAAGCGTGCATCTTGGTGAGTTGATCTGGGGTCAGCGACAATTTCACGTTTTTCTCTCTTGGTAAATTAAACAGTCAACGCGGTCAGTGCTTCTCTGCACTGATATTTGCACGGAATACTGCACAAGCTAAAACGTGTTAGCTTGCGGGATCAAAAAAACGCAAATGCAATATTTGCGTTCAAAAACACGTATGCCACTTATAGCAAAAACATCAATCGTCCCAAACACTTCCTACAACAGATGGCAAGTTGAAATACTGACTATCACAATGAAAAAGCACAGAAACGTTTAACAACACAAAACTGCTAATTCGTAGCAGCACATTAAACGAAAATAACAAATGCGACAAGTAGTCACTCAGTACGAAGTTACAAATGTCTTGATTTTTATCAGAGTCAAGCGAACAAGGCTTCCTTGCCCCAAAATAAATTCAGGGCGAAGCAGGCGCACTGGCAGAACGAGTAATTTCTGATTGTTGTTTTCGATCAGCTGATTGATATGCCATGTAATAACGGCTAACCGCTGACACATAATCAACCATACGCCGCCCAACGGATCGTTGTGCGATAACTTCAACTTGACCCAGCCAGCGATTAGGGTCCAAGCCTTCGGCCGCAGCTTTGCTGCGCAAGCCTTGCAATCGACCCTCCCCTCCGTTGTAGGCAGCCAGCATGAAATAAAGCCTGTCCTCCGGCGATATCTCTGGAGAAGAAAATAATTCTCGCAAATGGCCAAGATACCTTGCAGCAGCGGTGATGTTCTGGCCTGTATCGTGGGGATTCTTTATCCCCATCTTGCGAGCAGTTACCGGATCCACTTGCATCACGCCCGTTGGACCACTTTCACTCTTGGTGGCGGAAAGCCCTGATTCGCGTTGGCCTATCGCGGCAAGCAAAAGCCAATCGAGATTATTGGCGGTGGCAGCAAGTTGAAAAATAGGAGCAAAAAAAGCCAGCTTATCGAGCGGATCAATCGTTCGAGACAACTTCCCGACGGCATCCGGGTGAAGATAGGTGCGTGTCAACTCAATGCCGTGGTTGATCAATGTGGATTTTTTTGCAGTTATGAATCGGTTGAGTTCTGCCAGGAGCGTATTGTTTTCACGGCGAACCGCCCAAGATACAGGCACCGGCGACCCAAGACAGACACCCTGGGTGGTTTTAGAAAATATTTTGCTCCACAAATTACTGATGAATCGACTGCTCAAAGTCAGTTTTTTACTGCTTCCTTTATTTGCTTCACGCAGCAAAATTTCAGCCGTACTCCCGCTACCCGCGTCATCAGCAACGATTTCTGCCTTGCCATCCAAACGACGTGTTTCGTTCACATCAAGCAATAGACGGCGAGCGTAACTATTCGAAGGTAGTTCGATATCCCGTGTAGCCAGATCATCAAGATCATGGGGTACTTCCGCAGCCTTTGAGCCTATAGCACACCAGTGGTCAACAAGATAAGGCTCGGAAAGTGATACAAGCTGGCGCAGGCCATCGGAAACTGGAATTAAACCGGCAGCCAAATCGCCGCGCCCATCATAAAGCGCCGGGATCAATTCACCGGGCTCAACCGGAATAAATTGGATATGAATTTGCTTGGATTTATCGCGTCCCTGGTTAATGAATTTTTCGAAGTCCAGCAGCCAAACATATTCAACACCATGAGGACGGCCATCCCGGAAAAAATAGGTCGAAGGCCCCATTGCCACCAACGCCTTGATTTGCAAAGGCACATCCACGAACGATCTGGCTGCGTACGCAATCGGTTTCGCCGCCTCGACAGACAAAGCAAAAAACAACAAAAAAAGGCTTGTAAGCAAATGTTTCATTGGAATATTTTCAGTTAGACCATGGGATATTAGTTGCTTCTCGAGGTTCTTGCAGCTACGACATGCTTGCTGCCGCTATAATCAGCAATCTTTTATCCCCTAAAAATCACGCCAAAATGCCTCTCCTGCTTGTCGAAAATGCTCATCTTGCCTTTGGTCACTGGCCGCTGCTTGAATCTGCTGCCTTTACTTTGGAGCCCGGTGAACGGGTTGGCATCATCGGCCGAAACGGCGCAGGAAAATCATCACTGCTTAAAGCTGTAGCAGGACTGATCCGTCTGGACGAAGGAAGCATACGTATCGAAGATGGGGCAAGACTCGCGTTTGTTCCGCAGGAACCTGCTCTCGATCTCACCCACACCATCTTTGAAGCGGTAGCAGAAGGCTTGGGCAACGTGCAGCAACTGCTGGTGGATTACCACGCGGCAGTTCACTCCCTGGATGACTCCGAAGCCAGCCTGGAACATCTGACCGAGCTTCAACATCAGCTGGAAGCCCGCGACGGCTGGCGGCTCGATTCGCTGATAGCCTCAACCTTGACTAATCTATCTTTGCCTGCTGATACACTGGTATCCGAGCTCTCCGGTGGCTGGAAAAAACGCGTAGCACTCGCTCGCGCCCTGGTGAGCGAACCGCAACTGCTGCTATTGGATGAACCCACCAATCACCTGGATGTATCCGCCATCGAATGGTTGGAAAACCTGTTGAAGAATTTTGGTGGCAGTGTCCTGTTTATCACACATGATCGACGTTTTCTCGATAACGTCTCGACCCGGATTCTGGAGCTGGATCGCGGCAAACTGGCAAGTTTCCCCGGCAACTTCACCCAGTACCAATCCCGCAAGGCCGAACAGCTTGCGCAAGAAGAAGTGATGAATCGCAAGTTTGACAAGTTTCTGGCTCAGGAAGAGGTCTGGATTAGGAAAGGCGTTGAAGCACGCCGTACCCGCAACGAAGGTCGCGTGCTCAGATTGGAACAACTGCGCCGGGATCGTGCGGCTCGGCGTGAGGCCATGGGCAGCATCAAACTACAAGTAGACGCGGGTGAGCGTTCGGGAAAACTGGTAGCGGAACTGGAACATGTCAACAAAGCGTATGGCGACAAAATATTAATCAAGGATTTCACTACCCGTCTGCAACGTGGCGACCGTATCGGACTTATTGGCCCCAATGGCGCTGGAAAAACCACACTACTCAAACTCATTCTGGGTGAAATCGAACCCGATTCGGGCACCGTCAAACGCGGTACCAATTTGCAGATTGCCTACTTCGACCAATTCCGCGAACAGCTTGATGAAGAAGCCGCAGTGGTGGATGTCGTCAGTCAAGGTAATGAGTTTGTCGAAATCGGTGGCAGCCGTAAGCATGTGATGGGCTATCTGGAGGAATTCCTGTTTGCACCGGAGCGGGCTCGCAGTCCAGTCAAATCGCTTTCAGGCGGCGAGCGCAACCGCCTGCTGCTAGCTCGGCTGTTCACTCGGCCTGCCAATGTATTGGTGCTTGATGAACCGACCAATGACCTGGATATCGATACCCTGGAACTGCTGGAACAACTGCTGGCCGATTATCCCGGCACTGTGTTCCTGGTCAGTCATGACCGGGCTTTTCTCGATAACGTGGTTACACAGGTAATTGCCTTCGAAGACAATGGCAAACTCTATGAAAATGCTGGGGGTTATGCCGACTGGATTGAGGCGCGCAGCCGAATGAAGGCGGCTGCACAAACCAGTGAAAAAAAAACAGACCCCGTCACAACGACAGAACGCCGGCAAAACGAGCGTAACCGCAAACCCAAACTCAGCTGGAATGAAGAAAAAGAACTTGCTGCCCTGCCGGATGTCATCGCGGCAAATGAAAAAGAATTGGCCAATTTGCAGCAAGCATTGGCTGACCCGGAGATTTACCGTGAATCGCCCGAGAAAGTGCGCGATATCCAGTCTAAAATCGAGAAACTCGAAACTGATCTGTTGCTTGGTTTTGCCCGCTGGGAAGAACTCGAACAAAAGCAAGCTTCCACTTAAAACTGACCAGGTAGACCAACACCGTGAAAAATTGGTTTGAACACCACTTTCACTTGCATAGCCAGCAACTGGCAAAGTCGATGCTTCGCCCGCTTCGACTGGGTATCATCACGCTTTATGCATTGACGATGCTGATCGTCACCATTGTGATCATCTGGTCCGCTTGGCGCGATTACCAGCGTACGCTACAGGATGCTGAAAAGCAGACATTTTCCCTTGCCCGATTGCTAGACGAACACGCCACACGCTCAATCATTTCTGTTGAGCAAGCCATGCAAAATATCAGTGAGGACATACAACGCGCCGGCGGAGTCAGTTCCGCTGACGAGCGGACGATGTACGAGCAATTCAAAGCCAAGGTTGAGCTCACTCCGCAAACGCGCGCCATTATTGCCATGGATGAAAAAGGCATTATTCGCATTCACGGCCTGGAATATCCTGCCCGGCATATTGACCTTTCTGATCGCGAATATTTTGCACCGCACCGCGACTCGCAAGGTAGCCGTGCGCGCATTGGCACCCCCATTGTCAGTCGAACCGATAATAAATGGTTAATTCCATTAACCCGGCGCATTAACCGGCCAGATGGCAGCTTTGGCGGCATCATGCTGGCAGGCATGGAACCCAACTATTTTTTAAATTTTTACGAGTCACTTAAGCTGGATCGTACTATGCGAATCCAGCTTTTACGTAGTGATGGCGTTGTCCTGCTGACCTACCCGCTTGATCCCACAGTCATGGGTCGGAATTTACATACTTCAGATCCAACAACTTACGAAAAACTCGCCCGGACATCGGCTGCATTTCTGGCTACCCACAATAGCAAGGGAGCGGAAATCTACATTACCCAATTGGCTAACCAAACGGATCTTCCGCTCAGCGTACGGGTTATTTCAGACAGTGCACAGGTTTTCAGCAAGTTCCGCCAAGAAACCATGATCAAGGTGACGTCTGCAGCGCTCTTGATGCTTGTTGTCAGTGTGATGACCTACATGCTGTTACGCCAGATAAACCGGGTAAACGACGCGGAATCTCGCCTTTATTTCACACAGTTTTCAGTGGATGAATCTCCAGACATGATCCTATGGTGCGATCAAGCCGGGAGGGTTCGCTATACCAACCGCTGTTTGGCAGAAACCTGCTTATACAGTCCGGATGAATTATTGAAATTGACATTCATGGATCTGTTGGTTGACTGTGAAGAGATGTGGGAAAGCCTGCAGGTGCAGATGTTGATGTTGAAAAAACAACCGGACAATATCGGTTTACGCACCGAGTTACAGGCCCAACGCAGGCATATATTGCAAGCGCAACTGCAAGGACGAACCGACCGGAAAATTCCGGTGGAAATCACGCTTTCACTGATCGAATTCAATGCAGAAGTTTATCTTTGCATTTCCGCACGCGACATTACCGAGCGCCAGGAAACTGAGCGCGAGTTGAGGCACCATCGTGACCATTTGCAAGAGATGGTCGACGAGAGGACAGCAGAAATCCGCACAGTGCTTGACGCCAGCCCACTTGCCATCGTGCTATCGGTTCAAGGAAAAATCCGGCTAGCCAATCCAGCTTTTGAATCTTTGTTTGGTCATCCTGCAAGTAGTGTGATCGGGCAGGCTGAAAGCCTGATTTTCGGATCAAAAAGCAGTTATACACAAGCCATCCAGTCGATCAGACTTCGACTTGAAGAGGGTGGAACTTATCGGGGCGAGATGGAACTGCATCGCAAGGATGGTTCCGATTTCTGGGCATTGCTATTCGCCCGTGCACTGAGCCCGCACGCCCCGGAGCGCGGAGCCATCCTGATCATTGAAGACATTACCGCACAACGAATCGCGGCACAGGCAGTACGTCAATCCGAGCGACTCAAGCGCACGATCATTGATACCACCGCCGACGGATTCGCCTTGATAGATGCGCGCCGTCACTTGGTCGATGTGAACAGTTCATTCTGCGAAGCTTTAGGATTGAAACGTGAAAATTTGATTAATCAGCAACCGGAGGCTATCTGGGGGGAGCTGGCAGAACGCATTTTCCCACGCTGCCCCAATGCAGCGGCAGAAAAACATTTCGAAGAAATTGTTCTCCCCACAGGAAATGGTACGCTCTGCCCGTTTCTGGCCAATAGCGGAGTCATTCCGGATGAGCATGGCCAAATTGAATACACTTTTGTCTTCTTGACCAATATTACTCACCAGAAAGAAATAGAACGCAGTCTATTGGAATCCAAAGAGGCTGCCGAGAGCGCCAACAAGGCAAAAACCGTTTTTCTAGCCAATATGTCGCATGAGTTGCGTACCCCGATGCATGCCATCCTGTCATTTTCTGAAATGGGCATCAATAAGGTTGGACAGATTGCGCCAGAGCATATCTACCGCTACTTCGAACGCATCCAGAGTAGCGGTAAACGTTTGCTTGCCCTCCTGAATGATCTACTTGATATGTCGCGATTGGAGGCCAATAAGATGGTCTATGATAAGTCGCGTCAAAGTCTGCAATCCACGGTCAACAACGCGGTGACGGAAATTTCGTCACTGCTGGCCAGTAAACGGCTGCAAGTTTTGATCGATGAAAATTTGCCCGCAGTAACCGCTTTTTATGACAAATCGCGAATCACTCAGGTTTTGGTCAACCTGCTCTCCAATGCGATCAAATTCAGCCCCGATAGCGCCAGAATTTATATCGATTTCATCAGTGATGCCCAACTTGACAACGGCATTCCTGCGGTGGGTTTATCCGTTCGAGATGAAGGTCCAGGCATTCCGGAACAAGATCTTGATCACATTTTCGATACTTTCACGCAAAGCAAACAAGCGCATACCGCCACAGGAACAGGCTTAGGTTTGGCTATTAGCCGTCAGATCATGTTTGATCACAATGGCAGCATCGTCTCGCGCAACCACCCGTCTGGCGGCGCTGTTTTCACCTTGCTACTCCCCGTCGTGCCTGGAAACTAACTGGACGGTTATGCCACACCATCGGGCAGTCCCACATATTCAATGAAGGACTTAATGACGCGACAGCCCAACCTATTATCTGCATAACCAAAACTAGTAACAGTACACCCCTAAAACCTGACAGATCAGCGCCTTGCAGCTACAATTGCAGGCTTTCCACCAAACATTGATCCAAAATGCGAGTTGTCCGCGGCGTGCATGGCGCCACTCTGCCTCCTTGTGTGCTGACTATCGGCAATTTTGATGGCCTGCACCTGGGTCACGCCACCATTTTGAGTGAAATGAAATCTATCGCCGACTCACAAGGATTGGCGACCGCCGTCATGACCTTTGAGCCGCATCCGCGCGAATTTTTTGCCGCGGCCTCTGCACCGGCGCGCCTGACCAGCCTACGCGAAAAATTGGAATACTTAGGGGCCGCCGGTGTCGATTACGTTGTGGTTCAGCATTTCAATCAAAGGTTTGCTGCTTTGGATGCATTAGCATTCCGGGATGAAATCATCGCGCGGCAACTAAATGCACGTCATGTCTTGGTAGGCGATGATTTTCGATTCGGGGCAAAGCGAGCAGGTGATTTTTCTCTTCTTGCCCAGAGCATTGAATTCACGGCGCGCCACCTCCCCACCATTGCCTATCACGGTGAGAGGGTGTCTTCGACCGCCGTACGCAGCGCCTTGTCGGCAGGCAATGTGGAACTGGCAGGGCATCTGTTGGGTCGCCCCTATTCGATGTCCGGACGGGTGATCCAAGGCGATCAATTGGGCCGCAAGTTAGGCTTTCCCACCGCCAACATCCAACTTAAACATAACCGCCCGCCATTGGCTGGAATTTTCGTTGTCGAAGTACAGGGACTGGGTAAACCGTGGCCAGCAGTTGCCAGCCTGGGACGGCGCCCTACGGTAAAAAATCCGGATGCTTTACCAGTGCTTGAAGTTCATCTGTTTGATTTCGACCGCGATATTTACCGGCAACATTTGCAGGTGGATTTTCTGCACAAATTGCGAAATGAAGAGAAATACCCGGATCTGGCTACTTTAACGGCACAGATCGCCAAAGATTGTGAACATGCCCGTGCGTGGCACGCCGCGCGCCAATAACGAGAGAAAGACAATGTCTGAAGCCAGCAAATATCCCGTTAACCTGCTCGATACTCCCTTCCCTATGCGCGGGGACCTCGCCAAGCGCGAGCCGGGCTTCCTGCAAAAATGGCAGGATCAGGGCATTTACCAACAACTGCGTATCAAGGCCAAAGCGGAAAATCGTCCGTCATTCCTGCTGCATGACGGTCCGCCCTATGCCAACGGCAAGATCCATATCGGCCACGCGGTCAATAAGATTTTGAAAGATATCATCATCAAATCGAAATCGCTCAGCGGTTTTGATGCACCCTATATTCCGGGCTGGGATTGCCACGGTCTGCCGATTGAACACCAAATTGAAAAGCTGGTTAAAAGCGACAAACAGGCCATTGCCGATAGTCCGACTATCCATGCCCGCATCGTCGAATACCGCAAAGCCAATGGCCTTGACCCGAAAGCGACGCACCTGCCCGCTTCGTTTATCCGCGAGCTGTGCCGCGATTACGCCGCGATCCAGATTGAGCGCCAGAAAGCAGACTTCATCCGTTTGGGTGTGCTCGGCGATTGGGATAATCCCTATCTGACCATGGCCTTCAAAACTGAAGCAGATATCGTGCGCACTCTGGGCCAAGTCAACGCCAACGGTTACCTGGTACGTGGACAAAAACCCGTCCACTGGTGTGTCGACTGCGGCTCGGCGCTCGCCGAAGCGGAAGTCGAATATGAAGATAAAGTTTCTCCGGCCATCGATGTGGCTTTCCGTGTACTCGATACCGCAGCACTGACCAAGGCATTTGGCGGTATCGACCTGGATGATCAGGCGGCCTATGCCGTGATCTGGACCACGACACCCTGGACCCTGCCAGCCAACCAGGCCGTGTGTGTACATCCAGAGTTGACCTATGACCTGATCACCACAGAAAAGGGTCTACTGATCCTCGGCCGTGACTTGGCAGAATCCGCGCTCCAGCGCTATGGAGTTGATGCCAATGAAGTGATCGCCCAAACCAAGGGCGCGAACCTGGAACATCTGCAATTACAGCACCCGTTCTATGATCGCACGGTGCCAATCATTCTCGGCGAACACGTAACGACAGAAGCCGGTACCGGCCTGGTGCATACGGCCCCCGCACATGGCCTTGATGACTACCATGTTGGCATGCGATATCACCTGCCTACTGACAATCCCGTCGGTAACGATGGTCGCTTTCTTGCGTATGTTGAACTGTTTGCCGGCAAGAGTGTTTGGGAGGCCAATCCACTGGTACTCGAAACACTCGCAAACAACGGCGTTCTGCTTTCCAGTGAAAAACTGAAGCACAGTTACCCGCACTGCTGGCGCCACAAGACACCGATCATCTTCCGCGCGACCAGCCAGTGGTTCGTTGGGATGGATCACAAGAGCAAGTCCGGTAAAACTTTACGCGAGCAGGCCAACAAGGCCGTCGAAGATACCCAATTCTTCCCGGCCTGGGGGCGCGCACGCCTGGAAGCCATGATCGGTAATCGCCCAGACTGGTGTGTTTCACGCCAGCGTAACTGGGGTGTACCAATGACTTTCTTTGTACACAAGGAAACCGGTGAATTGCACCCGAATTCGCAGGTTTTGTTGGAACAGATCGCGCTGCGCATTGAAAAAGAAGGCATCGAAGCCTGGTTCAAGCTCGATGCAGCGGAATTTTTAGGTGCAGACGCGGCGCACTACGACAAGCTGAAAGATACGCTTGATGTGTGGTTCGACTCTGGCTCAACCCACTTTGCGGTGCTTAAATCCCGTGGCCTGCCCTGGCCGGCCGACCTGTACCTTGAAGGCTCAGACCAGCATCGAGGTTGGTTCCAATCCTCGCTTTTGACAGGGTGCGCAACCACAGGCCGAGCACCGTTCAACCAACTCTTGACCCACGGTTTTGTTGTTGATGGCCAAGGCCTCAAGATGTCGAAATCGAAGGGTAACGTCATCGTTCCGCAAGAAGTGATCGGTGAAATGGGCGCGGACATGCTGCGTCTGTGGACGGCCTCGACTGACTACTCCGGCGAACTGTATGTTTCGAAAGAAATTCTTAAGCGTACCGCCGATGCCTATCGCCGTATCCGCAACACCCTGCGCTTTTTGCTGGCTAATGTGTCCGATTTCGATGCCAGCCAAAACAGCATGGCAGTGGAAGACCTGCTGACGTTAGACCGCTATGCTCTCGCTCAGTTGGCCGAGTTCCAGCAAAAGATTACGGCACTCTACGAAAAATACGAATTCCATATCGCCGTGCAGGAAATTCACGCTTATTGCTCAGATGAACTGGGGGCTTTCTACCTTGATGTCATCAAGGATCGCCTATATACCACTCAGGCCGGATCCGCTGCGCGCCGCTCGGCGCAGACTGCCCTGTGGCATATCACGCAGGCACTGGTACGTCTGCTGGCTCCGATCCTGTCGTTCACTGCGCATGAAGCCTGGGAAGTGCTCGGTAATGCCGACAACGTTTTCCTCGACCGCTGGCATGTGATTCCACCAGTGGCCGATGCCGCTGCACTGGCGCAATCCTTCAGCGCGATTCGTGCAGTGCGTGCCGTCGTGCAGAAGGAAATCGAAGTCCAGCGTACAGATGGCAAGCTTGGTTCCAGCTTGCAGGCCGAAGTGCTCATCACAGCCCCGGCCGACACGATTACGGAACTTGTGAAGCTCGGTGATGATCTCAAGTTCGTGATGATCACATCGAAAGTCAGCATGAACACAGGCGATGAGCTTTCCATCAACGTTACCGCCTCAACTGCGCAGAAATGCGAACGTTGCTGGCACTACCGCGACGATGTTGGCAGCCATGCAGAACATCCGACGCTGTGCGGACGTTGCGTAGACAACGTGGTTGGCAATGGCGAGGTCCGCACGCATGCGTAAATGGTTGGCGTTGGCGCTCGGTATCGTTGTTCTGGACCAGATCAGCAAACTGGCCATACAGGCCAGCTTGGGCTACGGCGAACGCTTGGCGGTGATTCCGGGTTTTTTCAATCTAACCTTGGCCTACAACCCCGGTGCGGCATTTTCATTTTTGGCCGATGCTGGCGGCTGGCAGCGCCATTTTTTCACCATTCTGGCCGTGCTTATTTCGGGCGGCATTGTCTGGCTACTGAAAAAACATGGAAATGAACCGCGCTTCTGCCTGCAATTGACCCTTATCCTTGGTGGCGCCGTCGGCAATGCCATTGACCGGATAATCTACGGACATGTTGTTGATTTCGTTCAAGTGTATTACCAGAACTGGTACTACCCGGCGTTCAATCTTGCTGATTCGGCCATTTGCATCGGCGTTATACTGATGCTGGTTGATGGCCTGCTGCGCCGTGACAAAAAGGAAACAGCATGAAGATGCAAATTACGCTGGCTACTCCGCGTGGTTTCTGCGCCGGTGTGGATCGCGCCATCGCCATTGTTGAAAAGGCACTCGAAAAATATGGTGCCCCGATTTATGTGCGGCATGAAGTTGTGCATAACAAATATGTGATTGATGAACTAAAGCGCAAAGGGGCTATTTTCGTTGAAAGCCTGATTGAAGTCCCCACCGGTGGAACGGTTATTTTTTCCGCGCATGGTGTTTCTCAAGAAGTGCGTGCTGCTGCAAAAGCTTTAGGGCTCAATGTATTTGATGCAACTTGTCCGTTGGTGACCAAAGTCCATCTCGAAGTAAAGCGATTGGGCGAGCAAAGCATGGAAATCGTGATGGTCGGCCACAAGGGGCATCCCGAGGTAGAAGGGACCATGGGCCAATCGCCGAACAGTATGTATCTGGTTGAAAATGTCGATGATGTTGAAAAGCTGGTTGTCACCAACCCGGACAAGCTGGCTTGGGTGACCCAGACCACGCTCTCCGTTGACGATACCCGTGTAATTACGGAAGCCCTGCAAAAACGATTCCCGAATATTGTCGGCCCCAAAAAAGACGATATTTGCTATGCCACACAAAATCGACAGGATGCCGTGAAGCAACTGGCAAACGAAGTTGACATCCTGATTGTGGTGGGCTCGCCCAACAGTTCCAATTCCAACCGCTTGCGTGAAGTGGCAGCAAGCCTTGGCGTGGATGCCTATATGGTCGATAACGAAACCGGACTCAAGCAAGCGTGGTTTGCTGGCAAGAAATCCGTCGGCATCACTGCCGGTGCCTCTGCCCCAGAAATTCTGGTGACTCGTGTGACTGAATGCATTCGTGCTTTTGGCGCGGAAAATGTTCATACCATGGATGGCATTGAAGAGAATGTTGTATTCTCATTACCGAAAGGCTTGGCTGAATAACCCAAAGCTTGGCCAATGACAAAGCCGCCAATATGGCGGCTTTTTTGTTTCTTGGTCAGGCTCGTTATCTGCAGAGCCGCCTGTATTCAACGAAGTCATAATGGACTCCACTCGCAGCATCCACATGCGATTCCCGGCTGGTTTCTTGCCAAAGTTCCTTTGCCAGTTCAGGAAAAAAAGCATCGCCAACCGGTGCATCGTCGACTTCGGTCAGCTCCAGCACATCGGCCAATTCCAAGGCCTGCCGGTAAATTTCGGCGCCACCGATCACGTACATTTTTTCCGCACCGGCACAAGCCGCAATCGCGACCTCCAGCGAAGCAAATACCTCTGCCCCGGCAAAGCGGCATTCCGGATTTCGACTGACCACGATATTGCGCCGCCCCGGCAATGGCCGTCCCAATGATTCGAAGGTCTTACGCCCCATCAAGATCGGATGACCCAGGGTCAGTGCCTTGAAGCGTTTCAGGTCATCTGGTAAACGCCACAACAGCTGGTTATTGAAGCCAATGGCCTTGTTGCTTGCAACAGCTGCAATCAGGGAAATTTTCGGTTTGCTCATGACTCGTTCACTCACTACTTTCGGCTGTTTGCAATGTTTCGGGTAAGACCAGATTGCCCAGTTCAGCCAGTGGGGGCAATTCGCGCAAACTGGACAAACCAAGATCATCAAGAAACTGTCGAGTACTTGCCAATAACTCAGGCCGGCCTGGAACTTCCTTGTGGCCGACTACTTCCACCCAGCCACGTTCACGTAGCGTCTGGATAATCGGACTCGCGACCGATACGCCACGAATTTCTTCAATTTCACCGCGCGTAACCGGTTGCTTGTAGGCAATGATTGCCAGCGTTTCCATTACCGCACGTGAGTATCGGGGTGGTTTTTCTGGTGTTAACCGTGCCAGAAAAGGTTGCATTTCTGGCCGAGCACGGAAACGCCAACCACTGGCAAGTTTCACCAATTCCACACCATGGCCCACCCAATCGGCTTGCAAGTCGACCAAGAGGGCCGTAAGTGCTTCGGTCGTCATTTCTTCAATAAACAGCTTCTTCAGTTCGTATATCGGAAGCGGCGCATCGGCAACCAATAAAGCGGTTTCCACAATTTGCTTGTTTAATGCCTGCTTACGCTTGGGCGTCATATATCGCTCTCCACGCCAGCCAGTCGCGCATAGATCGGCAAGCCTGCAGCTTCCTGCATCACCGTGATCATTTTTTCTTTTACCAATTCCAGCAAAGCAGTGAATGTAACCACAAGCATAGGCACGCCTCGGGCGTGATCAAACAGATCGATGAAGTCTACATAGCGACCGTCCGCGAGGAGCTTGAGGATATGGGTCATCTGCTCGCGCACCGAAAGTTCTTCAGCCCGCACGGTATGGTGCTGCTTGTTTTTGGCGCGAGACAGGATCGTCAGCCAAGCCGTTTTCAAATCGTTTGCATGTACTTCAGGCAGTACTTTGAATGTTTCTTTCTCGAATACCACGGCAGCCCAAGTAAAATCACGTCCAGCCAAGGGCAATTGATCGAGCTCAAATGCCGCGAGTTTCATTTGCTCATATTCCAAGAGACGACGAACCAGTTCTGCACGGGGATCATGTTCGTCTTCCTGGGCTTGAGCGGGCTTGGGCAGGAGCAAACGCGACTTGATTTCGATCAGCATGGCCGCCATCAGGAGGTATTCAGCCGCCAACTCCAGGCGACTGGTCTGCATGGCTTCAACATATTGCATGTACTGAGCTGTGACCACCGACATCGGGATATCGAGGATGTCGATATTTTGCCGGCGAATCAGATAGAGCAACAGATCAAGTGGCCCCTCAAACGACTCAAGCAGCACCCGTAACGCATCGGGCGGGATGTACAGATCATGCGGCATTTCCCGAAGCGGCTCGCCAAAAATATGCGCAAGCGGTTCGGGTAACTCAGTCAATGGCGAATTCATTCGAGAGGGAAAAACTACATGCGCCGAACCGGTTTTTGTCCCGGCTCAGGCAACGTGCCTGAGTGTGCTATCAACAGGAGCACCCCGGCCAAAATCAGTAACGAAGGAATCAGAACCCGCCACCCCAAGCCATGGTGCTGATTAAGATAAGAGGCAACCCCAGCTGCAATGAGTAACGGCCCCTTAACGATGGTTGAAGAATTGAATCCTTCAAAGACCAGGACCAATATACCGGCACTGATCAGCCCAAGAATCACGATCCAGTTGGCATCAGGAAAGAGTTGCAGTTCATTCAGCAACCATCCCGAGCCAACTATGATCAGGGCAATAGGAAAAAAGGAATTACGCATCTATTTCTCCATGGATCTTGTGAATAAGGCCAATGTATTTTCACTCAGCATGTTCAGAGCACACTGGCATTATCCCCCACTTAGCTGTAACTCAATCCCATGGCTTCCTTGACATCACGCATGGTCTCTTTGGCGACTTCATGAGCTCGCTCACAACCATCCGCTACGATACTCTTCACGAGTGTCGGATCTTCAAGATACGGTTGTGCACGCTCGAACATGGGTTTTTGCTCGGCCAGGACACCTTCAATTACGGGTTGTTTGCAATCCAGGCAACCGATTCCAGCGCTCTTGCAGCCCGCAATAACCCATTCCTTGACCGATTCGTCCGAATACACCTGGTGCAATTGCCATACTGGGCATTTTTCCGGATCGCCCGGATCATTGCGCCGCACCCGAGCCGGATCCGTTGGCATCTGGCGAATTTTCTTGGTGACTACTTCGGCATCTTCTCGCAAGCTGATGGTGTTGTTGTAAGACTTGGACATTTTATTGCCATCCAGTCCCGGCATCCGCGAGGCCTCGGTCAGCAACGGCTGTGATTCCGGCAGAATCATTTTCCCGCCGCCTTCCAGATAACCGAATAACCGTTCCCGATCACCATAGCTGATATTCTGACTGTCGCCGAGTAAAGCTTTGGCCGCTTCCAGTGCTTCGACATCACCTTCCTGTTGATAACGAGTACGCAACTCCTGATAAAGCTTGCCCTTTTTGCCGCCAATTTTTTTGACTGCAGCTTCAGCTTTTTCCTCGAAGCCTGGCTCCTTGCCAAAGACATGGTTAAAGCGCCGCGCAATTTCGCGGGTAATTTCCACATGAGGAATTTGATCTTCACCCACAGGCACCAAATTACCGCGATAAAGCAGGATGTCCGACGCCATCAGCAAAGGGTAGCCCAGGAACCCATAGGTCCCTAAATCTTTTTGGCTGAGTTTCTCAATCTGGTCTTTATAAGTTGGAATACGTTCCAGCCACGAGAGCGGGGTGATCATCGACAGCGCCAAATGCAGCTCGGCATGTTCCGGCACCTTGCTCTGGATGAAGATTGTAGCTTGCGAAGGATCAACACCCGACGCCAGCCAGTCGATCACCATGTCCCAGGTATTTTTTTCAATGCCGCTGACATCATCATAATTGGTGGTCAACGCATGCCAGTCAGCCACCATGAAGAAACACTCATATTCGCTTTGCAGTTTGACCCAGTTCTTGAGCACGCCGTGGTAGTGCCCCAAGTGGAGCTTTCCAGTGGGGCGCATGCCAGAGAGAACACGATCAGGATACATTTAAAATTTCCTTGCTTTTCAAATTGTTATCAAAGAATGAGGCTAATAAGGCTATACCCCAGTCGGACCAGCGGCATCATCAGCGTGCCAAGCACTCCGAATGCCATCAAGCCAACAAGGATATACATGCCATAAGGTTCGATCCGGGAAAATTTCCAAGCCAAGTCTCGTGGCAACAAAGAAACCACAATGCGCCCACCATCCAGCGGTAATAGCGGTAATAGATTAAGCGCCATCAATGAGATATTGATAATAATGCCGGCCTGGGACATCAGCGCCAGCGGTTCTGCGTAAGAACTATCCCCCAACAGATAAGATGCCTTCATCAACAGCGCCCAGAGAAACGCCATGACCAGGTTCGAGGCGGGCCCTGCGGCAGCGACCCAGAGCATATCTTGCTTGGGCCGGCGTAAAGCGCCGAAGTTGATCGGTACCGGCCTCGCCCAGCCAAAAACAAAACCGCCTAGCCATAAGCACAGTAGTGGCAGCAAAATGGAGCCAAATGGATCGATATGTTTGATTGGATTTAACGAGCAACGTCCGAGCATCCAAGCCGTCTTGTCACCAAAATACTTGGCAGCATACGCGTGTGATGCCTCGTGGATTGTAATGGCAAACAACACAGGCAAAGCCCATATCACCATTTTTTGGATAATATCTTCCATCGTTTTCCTATGTAAATTGGATCAATCAAGAAGCGTGGTTTATAAGCCGAAGGGGGTGGCACTGCCCTGCCCTTGCCGCACCAATACTGGCGCGCCTTCCGAGAGATCAATCACTGTGGTCGGGGCAATACCGCAGTATCCCCCTTCAATGATCAGATCCACACAGCCTTCCAACCGATCGCGAATTTCCCAAGCATCTGACATCGGATGCTCTTCATCTGGCATCAGCAAGGAAGATGTCAACATGGGTTCGCCAAGTTCTTCCAGCAAAGCCAAAGCTACCGGGTGCTGCGGAACGCGCAGGCCAATAGTGGATTTCTTTGGGTGCCACAAGCGGCGCGGAACTTCCTTGGTCGCCAACAAGATGAACGTATAAGGACCCGGCGTTGTGCTTTTGAGCAAGCGAAATACTTGGTTATCCACGCGGGCATAACTGCCCAGTTCGGAAAGATCGCGACATGCCAAGGTAAAATGATGCTTCTCATTGAGTTGGCGAATCCGGCGAATCCGTTCCATGGCCGTTTTGTCATCCAACTGGCAACCGAGGGCATAACAGGAGTCTGTGGGATAAACCACCAACCCGCCGCTACGGATAATTTCCACCGCTTGTTTGATTAGGCGGGGTTGGGGTGTTTCTGGATGAATAGAGAAAAATTGAGCCATGGGATGCCATTCTACGGACTTACGAGTTGCAGTGAAAATAAATCAGTTTGGCAGCCAGCGTGTCCACACCGGTTCGCAACCAAAAGGTAAATCGCCATTCAATCCAGGCTCGCGTGCGCCTTCGTTGGTTGCATGATAGTCGGTACCACAGGAAGCCAGGTATCCATACTCTTTAGCCAGCTTGCCAAAACGTGAAACGTCAGCGGCGCCATGACATCCAGAGCCCACTTCGAGTGCGGCTCCGCCCAGTCTCTTGAATTCAATCAACAGAACGCGCAGTGTTTCTGGACCCATTTCGTAGCGACCAGGATGCGCAAGTACTGCCACGCCACCGGCATCAGTAATCCACTTTACTGCTTCATGCAAACGTGCCCATTCATGTTCAACGAAACCGGGCATACCTGGTTTCAGATACTTGTAAAATACCGAACGTACATCCTTGGCCTTGCCAATTTCAACAAGGTAACGGGCAAAATGTGCACGGCTGATCATTTCAGGATTTTCAGCATATTTGCGCGCACCTTCGAGCACATCCGGGATTCCTGCGCCGGCAAGAGACTCTGCCATGCGTTCTGCACGTTCCCAACGACCTGCACGAACCGTCTCTAATCCTTGCTTGAGTGCAGCATTTTCCGGGTCAAAGCCCAGACCTACCACATGTAAAACATGCTTTCCCCAACTGACCGATATTTCAACACCCGTGACAAATGCCATGCCAAGTGCATGCGCTTCATCTGCAGCATCCGCCAAACCACGCAAATCATCATGATCCGTTAAGGAAAACAGTTCACACCCGCGTGCATGCGCGAGACGTACCACTTCACGCGGCGACAATAACCCGTCAGAAACAGTTGAATGGCAATGCAAATCAACTGGGATCATTTTTTCGTTTTTTCCATATGAATGAGCTTGAATACAAGCACGGCACCCGCAAGCACCAAAGTAACCATATTGGGCAGCACCAGCGGCCACGCTTGAATCCACAATGCATAGACTAACCAGAGGAGCACGCCCAAAACAAACAAGGTATACATACCCAGCGAGATATCTTCCACTGAGCGCGTCTTCCAGACTCGTATCACCTGGGGAAGAAAGGAAATTGTGGTGCAAAAACCAGCCAAGTGCCCCACGTAATCTGGGTTGATCATGCGGGGAATACTCCCGTTGAGAGATAGCGATCGCCACGATCGCAAACGATGGACACTATCACGGCATGCTCAACTTCCGACGACAAGCGCAATGCCGCGGCCAACGCCCCGCCTGAGGAAATTCCAGCAAAAATACCTTCTTCACGCGCCAAAAGGCGGGCGGTTTCTTCCGCCTCGGCTTGCGTGACTTCCATAATGCGGTCGAGCTTTGAAAAATCGCAGATGGCTGGAACGTAATCTGCAGGCCATTTACGAATGCCGGGGATCTGCGCACCATCACAGGGTTGCACCCCGATGATCTGGATGTCAGGGTTTTGTTGCTTCAAATAGCGCCCTACCCCCATCACTGTGCCAGTGGTACCCATGCTGGAGACAAAATGTGTGATCCGTCCGCCGGTATCGCGCCAGATTTCCTGACCAGTCGCCTCATAATGCGCCAACGGGTTATCCGGATTGGCGAATTGATCGAGAATAAGTCCCTGTCCTGCAGAAGCCATGGCCTCTGCCTGATCACGTGCGGCTTCCATGCTTTCTGTCAAAATTACCTCGGCACCATATGCCTTCATGGTCCGGATACGCTCGACACTGGCATTCTTGGGCATCAACAGTACCATGCGGTACCCCATCATCGCCGCCGCCATGGCCAAGGCAATACCCGTATTCCCGGAAGTGGCTTCGACCAAGGTATCGCCTGGCCGGATATCTCCGCGTTCCTGCGCATGTCGAATCATGGAAAATGCAGGTCTATCTTTTACCGAGCCTGCCGGATTATTGCCTTCCAATTTAACGAGCATGTGATTGGAAGTCTCTCCGGGGAGTCGCTTGAGTTTTACCAACGGAGTATTGCCAATAAAATCTTCGAGATACTTGTACATGAGCTGTTTCCTGTGGAGCACATATTATACGGACTCACCGAACCCTTGCTTCGGACACTTTTGCACAGAGGCAGGCAAAAATGTATTTTTCCCCAAGGGTTTATCCCTCTGCGCCCGAAAATTCAGGGATGAAGATGATGGATGGTGGGTTTGCGCTTGATTGTGTTCACAAATACAAATTTTAACTTCTTGTACAACCATTTGAGAATAACTATCATCTCACTCGGAATCACTCCCCCGCATCACTGCCGAGAACACTACGATGAAAAAAACTGTCGCACTTTTTTGCACCGCGCTACTTACCACTGCACTTTCCATCAATGCCTACGCTGTCAATGAGCTTCAGCCCACGATGAGATCCATGGGGAAAAGCTTATCAACTGCAGAAAAATCAGATGACCTTACCGTCATCAAAAAAGAATTGACTGTTTTGCATGAATCCGCACTGCAGGCCCAGAAAGTCGTTCCAGATCATCTGAAAAATCAGCCGGCTGATAGCGCTGAGCGCAAACTTTTTACCGAAGGAATCACCAAGTTACTGGCTCAGATCGATGTGGCCCAAGCCGCCGCCAACAAGGGGAATCTTGAAGAAACAAAATTGGCACTGGAAAACGTGAAAGCGATTCGAAATGAATATCACAAGAAATTGAAGCCCTGAACGTAGCCCTGGCGGGGTTATTACACCCCGTCAAATCCATGTCGGGATAAATTGATTCAGCAAGAAAATACAGGCAATGGAATAGAACGCCGCCAGTAAATCATCCAGCATGACCCCCAAACCACCCGGGATGCGCTCATCCAGCCAGTTAATTGGCCAGGGCTTCAGAATATCGAAGAAACGAAACAGGGCAAATGCGACAACCCAGCCCAACAAAGTCACAGGTACTGCTGCCAGTACCAGCCACATTGCCACGATTTCGTCGATCACTACCCCGCCATGGTCATGTGCACCAAGGTCATGACATGTTTTCTGCGCAGCCCAAACGCCAAGTATAAACGCGGGCAAACACAAGGCGACGATCAAACCTGGTGACAATAGGTAAGCTAGCAAGCCGTAAAGTGGCAAGGCCGCCAACGTACCAAAAGTGCCTGGGGCTTTGCGTGCCAAACCACTGCCAAATCCCAGTGCGATGAAATGCGCGGGATGGGCCAGAAGGAAGGCTCGATCCAGCAGCACACCTTGTGAAGGGTTTTTAGGGATTTCAGGCAAAATGATCAAATCCTGCATGTGACAACGTTCGTACTTGACCATTCAGATCCACCACTCGTACCCCTTCTCCTGCCACAAGACGACCCACACGCATCAGTGGCAAACCGATTGACGACTTGAGTTCCTGCATCGTTTCGCGCTGCTGCGCAGGTACAGAAAAACAAAGCTCGTAGTCATCTCCACCCGCAAGAATGGCCTCCTGCAGCAGATCCGTAGACAATTCATTGATTGCGTCCGGATAAGGGACCCAAGCCAATTCGATTTCCGCACCACAACCTGACCTCTCGCACAAGTGTGCAACGTCACCCAGCAAGCCATCAGAGATATCCAGCGCCGCGCTGGCCACTCCGCACAAGCATTGACCTAAAGCCACACGTGGCACGGGCAGGTCGAGTTGTAATTCACATTGCGCCAATACAGAGTCAGACAGAACAGCGCGGCCTTGACGATGCATGACTGCCGCTGCCGCGCCGCCCAGTGGGCCGGATACCCATAAATCATCGCCAGGCTTTCCGCCGCTGCGCAGCAAGGCGGCACCCGCATCAATTTCACCCATAATCTGGATGGAAATGGTCAGGGGTCCGCAGGTGGTGTCGCCACCAATCAAAGTTACGCCATGCTCTTCCGCCATGGCACGTAAACCACGACTAAATGCCTCAATCCAGTGTGTATCGACTTGGGGCAAGGCCAGTGCCAGAGTGAACCAGCGCGGAATTGCTCCCATTGCCGCCATGTCGGAAAGATTCACCGCCAAGGCTTTACGTCCTAGCCGATCGGGATCGACATCCTTAAAAAAATGCCGCCCTTCCACCAACATGTCAGCCGAAACAACAAGCTGTTTGCCTGATGCTACGCTAACCAGCGCGGCATCATCGCCGACACCCAGTTCAGCATTGGGTGCAGGCCATTCAAAATAACGGGCAATCAACTGGAATTCGTTCATGAGGATAGCGTTTATGCACCCTGACGCTTGGCGCGCACACTTGCTATTTCGTCCGGACGTGCAACTGCAGCTAGCTTGTCGAGCACCCCATTGACGAACTTGTGTCCATCTGTCCCGCCAAAGGTTTTGGCCAGCTCAATGGCTTCGTTGACGATTACGGGATACGGTGTTTGTGGCATATGGATGATTTCATAGGCACCAGCATAAAGAATGGCTTTTTCGACCGGGCTAATTTCGACAAAAGGTCGATCAATATGCGGAGCCAGGGCGACCGTCAGACCTTCCACTTCCTTTACCGATCCAAAGAACACCATGCGAAAGAGTTCTTCATCAGCACGGACAAAACTGGTTGTGCTGTCCTTGAGGAAACGTTCAATGTTGCCGACACTGTCCTGAGTCAATTGCCATTGATATAGCGCCTGCACTGCAAATTCACGCGCACGACGGCGCGCAGATTTGACGGGCGCTTTGGTATTTTGCGGTTCGCTCATATTAGCGGATTACCTTGAGTAGATTAGCCATTTCCACGGCGACACGGGCGGCCTCTCGGCCCTTTTCAATCATGCGTACTTCAGCCTGCTCGTCCGTTTCGGTCGTCAGAATGGCATTGGCAATTGGAATGCCAAAATCAAGAGCCACGCGAGACACCCCCGCGCCGGATTCATTGGCAACCAGTTCAAAATGGTAAGTCTCACCGCGAATCACTGCGCCAAGGGCAACCAGCGCATCGTAACGTTTGCTGTGCGCGAGCTTTTGCAGCACCAGCGGAATTTCCAAAGCCCCGGCCACGCTACCCAACCAAATATCTTGCTCTGCCACACCCAAAGCAACCAATTCCGTCAGGCATGCATTGCGCAGCCCTTCACAAACCGGGGCATTGAAACGGCTCATGACAACACCGATTTTGAGTCCGGCGCCGTTCAGGCTTGAAGTGGTTGTTTTTATGTTCATTACTATTCCTTCACTCAACGCTTAATTATTTTTTGTCAGCCAAAAAACCGGTTATTTCCAATCCGAATCCCGCCATGCTTGGAATCTTGCGTTCCGGTGACATTAATCGCATTTGACCAACTCCCAGCGATTTCAACATTTGGGCACCAATGCCATAGGTACGCATATCCCACTTGTGCGGTTGTTCAAGGTGTAATTCCGGCAGTGCGCGTGCGCAGATATCCGTTCCCGTTTCATCACGATGCAGCAGTACCACCACGCCACGCCCCACTTCACGAAGTTTGGCCAATGTAGAAGGTATATTCCAGGAATGCCACGAATTGCCCAAATCCAGCCAATCGATGACCGATAGAGGCTCATGTACTCGAACCAGCGTTTCTTGATCGGGTTGAATATCGCCCAAGGTAAGGGCCAGATGGCAATCCTGCGTCATCTTATCGCGGAATACATGCAGATCGAATTCACCAGCAAAGGTTTGCACCTTGCGTTGACCCACGAGTTCAATCAGTGTTTCCGTACTGCTGCGATACTGAATGAGATCGGCAATAGTGCCAATTTTTAGTTTGTGTTCTTCAGCAAATGCCAACAATTGCGGCAAGCGTGCCATGGTGCCGTCATCGTTCATGATTTCGCAGATCACCGAGGCAGGAGTCAGACCCGCCAATTGCGCAAAATCGCAGCCCGCCTCAGTATGCCCTGCGCGCACCAGTACCCCACCAGGTTGTGCCATGAGCGGGAAAACATGCCCAGGCTGAACCAAATCGGCGGGTTTGGCATTATAAGCCACCGCCTTCTTGATGGTTAATGCCCGATCCTGGGCTGAAATACCGGTGGAAACGCCTTCAGCGGCCTCAATCGATACAGTAAAGTTGGTCCCATGTGAGGCACCATTATTCATCACCATTAACGGCAAATTCAGCTGATTGCAGCGATCGTGTGTTAATGTCAGGCAGATCAAGCCCCGACCGAATTTGGCCATAAAATTGATGGCCTCTGGTGTCACAAAATCAGCCGCCAGTACCAGATCGCCTTCATTCTCACGATCTTCCTCATCGACCAAGATAACCATCTTCCCGAGACGGATATCGCTAATGATTTCGTCGACAGGTGAGATTTTTACGCTCATGTTTTACTCCAACCCCACAGGGTATATGGCCTCAAACTTAAGCCAAACATGGATTGTTCCAGATCGGCGGTGCAAGGGGCAAGCTGTCTTATTTCCGTACTTATACGGCTACAGGTGCTTTGATACCTGGGTGCGGATCATAAGCTTCCAGCGCAAAATCTTCGTAATCAAATGCAAAGATGTCTTTTTTATCCGGATTAATCTGCATCTGCGGCCATGCGCGCGGTTCACGAGCGAGTTGGGTTTTAACCTGTTCCATATGGTTGCTATAGATATGGCAATCCCCACCAGTCCAGACAAAGTCCCCGGGCTCCAGGCCGCATACCTGGGCCATCATTAAAACCAGCAGGGCATATGACGCGATATTGAACGGCACACCCAGGAACAGATCCGCCGAGCGTTGATAAAGCTGGCAGGAGAGTTTGCCTTCGGCTACATAGAATTGAAAAAAAGCATGGCACGGCGGCAAAGCCATTTCTTCAATCTGGCCGACATTCCAGGCAGAAACGATAATTCGACGGGAATCTGGATTGGTTTTAAGTTGCTGTACAACCTGGCTGATCTGGTCAATGTGCCGGCCGTCAGGCGTGGGCCAATTGCGCCACTGGTAGCCATAAACAGGTCCCAGCTCGCCGCCTTCCCGCGCCCACTCGTTCCAGATGGTCACGCCCTTTTCCTGCAGCCAGCGCACATTGGTTTCACCTCGCAGGAACCATAGCAATTCATAGATAATGGATTTGAGATGGACCTTCTTGGTGGTAACCAGCGGGAATCCTTGAGCCAAATTAAAACGCATCTGGGCGCCAAAAACGCTGAGTGTTCCGGTTCCGGTGCGGTCTTCTTTCTTGACCCCGTGGTCGAGAACATGTTGTAGAAGATCGAGGTACTGGCGCATAGGACCATTCCTGTAGTACGAATGGCCTAATTCTACCACGCAATGTCAAAGCGCCGACCGACAAGCGCTCCAAGCGCAAACTGGTATGGTACATTACCAATAATAATCGTATTGAAGGATCAGGAGACTGTGGTGGCAGAAGAAAACATTACTGAAGAGCGGGCATTCCAGCAAATAGGTCCCGTTTCAATCGGTACGCAACTTTACCGTCACTTGCATGAGGCCATTATAAGGGGCGAGCTGCGTCCCGGTCAGGCACTCTCCGAAACTGAAATCAGCAAGAAATATTCGGTGAGCCGACAGCCAGTGCGTGAAGCATTTATTAAACTTGCAGAAGAACGACTGGTGATGGTACTCCCGCAGCGTGGGGTAATCCCCCCATTTCTAACTGCAGTTAAAAGTAGAGGTCATGCAGCAAGGGCCAATTTCTGTTTGGGGGTGATGCCGCCAAGGCCCATGTTGGGGCGCTCATGATTGTAAGTCCATATCCACTCACTCGCGTAGTCCTG
>JARLJJ010000191.1 GCA_031291275.1 Formivibrio sp. | reverse complement strand
CGAACAAGTTACGCGAAACCACCGCACATCTCAACTCCCCGACCTCTACCGCTTCAGCTTTCTGCGGAACGCGGCGATTGCACCGCACAATCCGAAGACAGCGAAACCCGAGGGCTCGATGGCGGCTACACCCACGCCCATCAGACCCGGGGCAAGCAGACCGATAGTCGCCGGTTCAGGAACAGTAGGACTGGAGACGCAATTGTCGATGCTGATGGTGTTGGTATCCAGGGTGACGGCGGCATTCAGAGCTATTACTCTGCCACAATCAAGGGTGGCGCCGGTATTCATCGTGACGCTCGTGAGCGCGATAATAGTTCCATAAAACGAGGTAGTTGTACCGAGGGTCGCCGAGCTGCCAACTTGCCAATAGACGTTGTCATTGTGGCCGGGATTGATCACGAGGACCGACGAGGCGCTTGCCGTGGTTATCGTGCTGCCAAACTGGAAAACGATGTTCTGATTATTCAGCCCTTGAAAATTCAGGGTCAGCATCCCAGTCAACAATGCTGACGAATTGAATTTGTAAACCCCGGTCAAGAGCGTGAGGCCGCCCAAGTCCATCCCCGTCAGGTTCTGAGTGGGGGATAGACCTGCGAGAACGTTGTACGCAGTCAGCGCATCCGCCTGGGCACCCATTGCGACTGCATCAGTCTGGTGGATCGTTCCGTTGACGACTCCCGGAGGAAAGCCAGTGATCGAAGTGCCGGGGTAAACGCCCAAGTCTCCGTTGATTACACTCGGACCGGTATTGGTCACTTCCGAGGCACCCAGAACGGCAAAGCTAGCTGCCGTTCCAAGATTGATGTCTCCAGCGAGGGCGTTGATTGCCAAAAGCGGCAGAACGAGGAAGCAGACGCGCAGTGTCTTCATATGGCGACCTTTGCCTTCTTCCAATACCGAAAAGCCAGAACGTTGCCGCTGGAAAAAGCAGCGCAATGACGACAACGAGGCAGTGTTTGAAGCCGGAAAACCCTACAGTAGTAGTGCAATTCGCCTTCCAAATCTATTCGTATAGAATCCAATGGTTTAAATGGGCACCTGGTTCCCTGTTCGCAAACCATTTCCCTAAGAAATGGAATTTTCCTACCTAATCGCTGTGAAGCTGGAATAGGTTAAGGGCGGGTCACATTTCCTGCGTCGCGATGCTTGCGCGTACCAGCCTTAGAGTCAATGTAGGATATCCTACATAACCCAAGTCAATGTAGGATACCCTACGGAAACGTTGCGTTTGGCGGAACACTGTATAGTTTTCCGAGTGGAACGAAAGCAGGGTTCCTGTTTTGCAGACCATGAGGCTAGTTCACTCCCGCATCTGGGATGGTATTCTGATTTG
>JARLJJ010000190.1 GCA_031291275.1 Formivibrio sp. | reverse complement strand
TCGAATGCGTCTTCCAATTCGCACGCAAATGTCCGTTGCCATATCTCAAGAATGGCTGTATGCTGTGGCTTACACGTAAGCTATGGCTTACATTGAATTGAACTTCTAAAGGCGCTATGCACTGGCATTGGAAGCAATTCGGCCAGATGCTCTCGTTCAATGCACTCTCGTTCCCATCACCGTTTGCTGGTGGTAAACTGCCTCGTGCCGTGTGAGGGGTGAATTGAAAGGCGCCGTCCGATGCAGGAGAACTAATAGATGGTCTCAGCAAACTTCCCTCGGAAGGGCACCCATGTAAGGCGAAAGGCCGATGGGATGATTGGTGAAGTGTATGCCAGTGACCCATCCAAAGATGTTTTGACTGTGCGCTGGCGAACGGCAACCGGATTCTTGACTCAGGTTTGTACCTCTGAGCATTTTGCTCGCGATTGGGAAATAACGTCGATGGCCACACCAGAGAAACTCGACGCGTTCTCAAAAAACTTGGTAGCGATAGCAAAAGCACTGCTTATGGTCGTTATAGGACTGCTAGGCATGGCTTTCTTCTGGCCAAAATCATGCGGCAGTGAATCAACGAAGCAAGCCACCACGGAGCCACAAAAGCCAACAGAGGATCAACTACTCGACTCGAAATATCTGGACGGCAAGTACGAATATGCTGCTGAGAGCCGATGTGGTGACGGAGTTGACGACTATCTGCGCAGTATCGCCAGATATGACTTTGTATGGGATAAGTTGGGTTTTATGGAGCCAAAATTCAGCGAGTATCACACGCAAATCTTGACTCCCGGCGTGATGGTATGGGTCTCGCGCAAGGCCAAGTTACAGAACGGATTCGGAGCCTACAAACACATCATCGTTACCTGCGACTACGACACACAGGCGGACAAGGTTATTAAGTACGGGCAAAACTGAACCGGAGGAATAATTGTTCTGTAACAATTGTGGTGCGGCTATAGCTGGCGCAGCGAATTTTTGCAGCCGATGCGGTAGCCGCATCCTGCCCGCGAGTGCTGGCGTCGCCCCTATGGGTGCGCCACTCCGAAACCTCATGGATCTACTGTCGGGCCAGTTGAACAAGCGGCACAAGGCCAAGACAAGCGCACAGGCTCCCCATGCGACGATCACGGTTTCTCAAGCGACGAAGCGCGGGAACGATTCTATGTGGACAAAGGTACTTCCCCAAGCTCGACAAGCGGCCCGCGAACACGGGGCTGCACTGGTTGGCAAAGGCATCCTTCGAGAAGGCGAACCGGACGGCCCAGATGATGGCCCCAATCCTTACGGAAAATGGGAGATCACGGAAGCAGCCCGCACCAGACTGCGCAACCTCATTATCAAGGCCACAGATAACGGCTGGACTGTAACCCAGTTGCAGCACGAAATCTTGCAGCATGAGATCATTGTCAACGTAAAGTTCCGAGCAGCTTGCGCACTGACAATTGCATGGACCGAATCGATGTATGTCAACAACTACGGCAAGCACCAGGCAGCCAAAGAATCAGGCATGAAGTACAAAAGTTGGATAGGGTCCAGTGATGCGTGCAAAATTTGTTTGGCAAACATGAAGCAGGGACGTATCCCGATAAACTCGCCCTTCCAGTCTGGTGTGCTATTTGCCCCCGGACATACCCGTTGCAGATGCTCGGTGGGCTTCCATGAGACAAAATATGGAGATTGAAAGGGAACACTGCACCTGAACTCGCCGTCCCCTTGTATCTGGCAACGAGAGAAGCTGTCCAAGCCTTTATCACACCACGCTCTCTCACCCCGCGCGTACTGGTGTACGCCGTTGTGAATGAACTCTTGCGGCGCAAGGGTTCCCCACGCTCTCGCGCCCGCGCGTAAGGTGTACGAATTGTGCGTATCACGCGCGCGCGTACTGGTCAGCAAATTCCACCAGCAGGCATTTGATAAGCCAAGATCACCTTCCGCGCATCGGTTTGATAAGTCCTTCCATTGGACTCTTACTATGGACCACGTCAAAAACTCTTACTATGGGAATCCCCCCCACTCTTACTAGACCAATAGTTAGAGTAGTTAGAGTCTTTCTCTGAAGAGATAGGTTCCTGCCTTTCGGTGAGCGATGTACTGGCCTGTCGGTTCTAGCAGCCCTGTAGCCACGGCCTTTTTGCGCCACTGCGCGACGGCTGTATAGTGAACGCCAAACAATCCGCCGATACGCACCAGTGGGAGGGCAATTTCCCGGCCTTGGCGGGCGTCCTGTAGGGCTCTTGCGAGTTGAAGGAACCCGTTA
>JARLJJ010000019.1 GCA_031291275.1 Formivibrio sp. | reverse complement strand
GAGAAGTGAGCATCTGTTCTTTGTGGGGATGATTACCGAGATTAATGGGTGGTCTTGTGCGTAATCCATGTCATAGATCTCAACTGCGGTATTTGTTGTGAATATAATCTTGCGCAATTCGAATGCGCGCCAATATGGAGTTAGAGCCGATTGTTTTGCCGTAACTGGCACTAGCGAAGTGGTGAATATAGGAGTTACGAACCCACACCGCGCGATAACCTATTCCCAGGACCCGTCTGCAAAGCTCTATATCATTGCCGTAATCCGGGAGGTTCTCGTCGAAGCCGCCAAGCTGTTCCCAAATGCCGCGCCTTATGAACAAAGCGAATCCGGAGATCCATGGAAGATCTGTTACATTGGCATCCGTGGATTGATCTAACAGGCGCCTTGCATACTCACAAATCTGATTATCATTCAGATAGAGACACGCTGAAGTTGCCAAGGGCAGGGCTTGTATATTTCCGGCAGCGCTCGTCGACGGTCCAGCCACGCCAATATTTGGATCGCTCTTGAATGTTTGTATTATCAGTCGCCAGCACCAGGGGGTCACCACTGTGTCAGAGTTAAGAAGACAGAGATTTGGCCGAGTGGCCAGGCTCGCCCCAGCGCCGCAAGCTGCACTATGACCTAATGCTTCCGTGTGGTGAATAAGAGTCCAGATGTTGCGGCTCGCAAAATCTTTGAGGACACGTTTTGTTTCATCCAGCTTCGAAGCGTCATCTACCAAAATAATCTCTGCGTTTGGAGCATATTGTTGCAAGCTCATCAGACAGCGCTTCGTCACCTCCGGCGCGTCGTGAATAGGCACGATGATGGACAAAGACGCGCTTGCCTGCACATCTTCCGGGGACTGCTCGAACTCTTTATTCCGGGACAAGTGCCGCATTACATGGTGAGTTAGCATTCGTCCGCGCAGTTCGCGCAGTGCATCCTTAATCCCGGTTGGTAATGCCTTCCATAAGAAGGACGGGTAATGCCATCCCGCCGCGCGCTCCAATCGCTCTAAGGAACGGTAGGTGGCCTCGGAGCGGATAGAGTCTGTCAAATGCCTTGTCACAATTTAACTCTCTTTCCCATCCTGCCCAGATAAGCATCTATTGTCCCGCGTGCTATATTCACGAGCTTCATAAAACGATCTGATTCGACGAGTAAGATGATGATTGGAGCCTTGAGTAGGAGATAACTAAGTGTGTAACGTGACCAGGCAGGGCACTGCCTTCGATATCTCCGCGCCATAACCAGGCCGTTCCTCGTAATGTAATACCGCCGTCCTGCTGAGTGATGTCTCGATATGATCAGTTTGAAGCCAAAGAGTCTATGCGCTTGAGGTGTACCAGAAGTATGCAGAAGTATTGCATTCTCGCAAACCATAATTTTGTATCCCATCGTTTGAATCCGAAAACAGTACTCATCATCAACCTGATCAATAAAGAACTCTTCTTCGAACCATCCACATCTCTTAAAGATCCATACCGGCATCAAGCTTCCAGAAGTCATTACCGCCCAAAGTGTGTCATCATTTCCTGGGAAGGGGTTGTCTAAATATCCAGTGGAAGGGTCTCTATATATCGGTGCAATGACGCCGATCTTATCGAGCATTGTGCTTGAGGCTATTGTCCTGAACATCGCATCAAAATAGCATTCAGGAACGGAGCTATCCTGATCGAAAAGAGCCACCCACTCATACTCGTTCTCGATAGCCCATCGAACGCCGGTGTTCAAGGCTGCCGCGACGCCGCGGTTCTCTCCGTTTTCGATCAGATAAAAGCCTATTCGTTTACTCTCGCTCCTCATCCTCTCCAAAACGTCTGGTGTCGAACCGTTGTCGACAACCACAAGTCCTGGAACTTGTGAGCGGAGTATCGACAGATGTTCAAACACCGAGTCTGCCGGATGATATGTAACAACAATTGCACACGTGCCGTTGGCGGGCCTTGTCTTCATCCGATCTTTCGATTCATCCCACAATGTATTCGGGGGCCTTATACAACATATAGAAGCGAAAGCAACGTGGATATTCGCATAGCCAAGTCAGAGTGTTAAAACCCGTCATGCCTTCTCCCTCAGTTCTTTGCTCGTCCTGGTGCCTTGAGCTTGGCGTTGCCATGCGAATGCACTTCTCGCCATGTTCTTCGGTATGAAATTTCAGGGCTTATTTGCGAGAGTGATAATATGCATATCCTGTACATCTTGACGCACAACAGAAAAGCCAGCCTCACCTACCAATTGCGCGGCCGTTTCTGGCGCGAACACGTGATGGTGGATCGCCCGAAACTCGGCGTTTTTAAGGCATCTCGCTCGGAACTGCTCCGGTGTTCCTGCTGCAAGATCCCTGGACAAGTCGTGGAGGGCAAGGACTTCATCCAAATGCGATAGGTCGGTCTCTGGCGTTTCGTTCCGAAAGTCCTCGCGCAGATGCTCGATGGTCGTTATTGGGCGCCGCCAATCGAAAGTATAGCCGCGATGGGGAAGTATCAGTAGCAGGAGTCCCCGCTGTCGAAGGACACGCTTCCACTCCAGCAGTGCTTTGATCGGGTTGGCGATGTGCTCTAAACAATGTGACGCTATCACGCAATCGTAGGTCGCTTCATCCACCTGCAGT
>JARLJJ010000189.1 GCA_031291275.1 Formivibrio sp. | reverse complement strand
TGCTTTTTTCGCTGTCTTGTCGTGTACAACTTCGCCATAACTGAAATTTACCACTGCTTTGCGCAATCACTCTTTCTCTCGCGGCATGTCCGACAATATTATTACGGTAGGAATGGGTTGTTAGGAGGGCAAGCGGGACTCCGAGGCGCAGTTCCTGTCAATGTGGGGGCAGCAACGAACGTTGGTTCATGATTCAAGTTCGGCACGTGAATCACTGTTGAATGCCAACTGATCAAGTTGGAATGACCTCCACACGACCTGTGCACTTGAGAATGTAGATGCGATGCTAGGCTTCACTTGTAAATCTCCAGGGCTGCAACGGTTCCTTGCAACACGAGATCTCTGGTGTTGGAAACAGGCGGGCTCTTCAACGTACACCGGCTTCTCTCGCGATGGCCGCCAAGGTGACCCCCCGCTGCCCGTATCAGTGCCCCCTTTGTGCATCGCATGTACATCACTGCCGTGTTGAGCCTGGGGGCCAGCGCGCCCGGGTTCGTAGCGTGAACACTGCCAGAGCGACCCCATGAATTCTCCCCCTGTGTTGCGCAGCGACCCCCCGACCTCTACCTTGTGCCCGACGAGGAGCTGGATGAGGCCATCACTACCAATGTGAGTTATGAAAGAGATCCGCATGCGCGCGCGGGGCGGGACGGAGGCGAGCAGGGTCATGATGAAGCTGAGTGGTTGTGATCGCCCCTCTGCAGGTCCTCATACTGTACGCGGGCGGCACCATTGGCATGAAGATGACGTCATCCGGATTTGCGCCAGTGTCGGGCTATGTACGGCACCGCCTCAAAACACTCTCGTGCCGTGTACCCGGGTACCCTCTTGAATCTTGATTGTGTTGTATGCTTGCGCGCGCGCAGCTGTCAGAGCGCCTGCTCGTGCTGCCGTCATTTCAAGACTTTGACAAGTCGCCATGCACGATGCCGATCAGCCCGCTGGGCAAGCGCATCAAGTACGACATCAAGGAATATCACCCGGTGAGGCACTTTCTGATGGGCGTTCGGGTTTGCTTGTTCTTGTGCGTGCGCATTTCATGTGGTACACCCTGCAGTTGGTTGCGTGTAAGATGCCTTCGAGTCTCTATATGATGTGTCTTCCATTAATTTGGTGTTACAATTGCTGCAATTCACGATATTGTGGTGCTGTTATCAGTTGTTGGACTCCTGCAACATGACGCACCGGGACTGGGCCCGCATTGCAACGTAAGCATTGCTACTCCGCTCAAACTGTTTTTTATTATTCTTCTCTGTGCATACGTCATTGTGTACTTGCTTTGCGTTGCAGCGACATCAAGGCGCACTACGAGGAATACGACAGCTTCGTGATTCTGCATGGCACTGACACGATGGCCTTTACCTGCTCCGCTCTCTCCTTCTTCATGACCAACCTCAGCAAAACAGTGATCGTCACGGGCTCGCAGATCCCCATGTCCATGCAGGTGTGTGTGTGTGTGTGTGTGTGTGTGTGTGTGTGTGTGTGTGTGTGTGTGTGTGTGTGT
>JARLJJ010000188.1 GCA_031291275.1 Formivibrio sp. | reverse complement strand
CACGGGTTTGCCCTCGGGAGCCTCTTGCAGTTTCTCTCCGGCCACAGTGATCCCGTCCGGAGCACCTGCCACTACTGTGCTCACAGTAAGTACCCTGGCAACAAGCGCGGCACTGCATCGGAACTCCAGTCCCCTGTTCCCAGAATCGGTATTGGCTGTTGCGCTATGCTTCTTCGGCTGGAAAAAACGGCGCGGACTGCAGATACTCTTGCTGCTGGTGGTGAGTATAGCGGGCCTTTGCCTGCTGAATGGATGCGGTGGGGGAACCTTCGTAGCCAACACAGCGCGAACGCCGACTACATCTACAGTCACCGTGACAGGAACCAGCGGTTCATTGCAACACACGACTACCTTCACCCTGCAGGTGAATTGATAAATCCCGGCAGATAGTGTTCAGTACTTTCACGCTTTCGAGCTTCCTTGCTATGCAGGAAGGTTGTTGGATCGAAGTAGTTTTGTTTCTGGCCCAATGGGGCCAGAAGTAAAGCGGTGAGGCGATGGCTGCTCTTTTGCTCCCCCGCATCTCAGCCATCTTAGACTCTCAACGAACAAAACCTCCGCTTAACCCACTGTCCGAATTCACTGAGCCAGCTCTGTCCATGAGCCTGAAGTGCATTGCATCGCCAAGGGAAAAGCAGACCGTATAAGCTCGGCAACAAGGTTAGTGTCGTGGTGAGCAGCCGTGGCGGATGGTTCGTCGGTGCAAAGAGCTTCACTGGAAATCCCTATGACGGCCACACGCTGACAGCACAGATCAAGCAGGTTGAGAACTTAATCGAAATCAAGATCAGCGAGGTTCACATGGGCATGGGCTACCGCGGCCACGACTACGATGGCGCAATTGCGGTGCATGTCGATAAGAGGCGAAGAGGCAGGACTCTATGAGCGCTATGGCGATGGGTGAAACGCCGCGCCGTAGTGGAACCAGACATCGAACATTTGAAGACAGAACACCGGTTGGAACGCAATCGGATAAAGGGGACTGCCGGCAACGCTATCAATGCCGTGCAGGCTGCCGCTGCACTGAACTTCCACAAGCTCCTCGGAGCCATTTGGCACATTTTTCTGCGCTGCCTGCTGAACATCCGCAACAGCTCAAGCTCCTACATGGCCCTGAAGCACTCCATACTCAATTCAGAAATGCCTGAAATCGAATTTTTCGGGATCGGCTACTTAACACAACATTTTGCTGTCTCTTCTACACTTTCGAACAGTTCAGATCTCTTGGTGCCACCTCTTCAAGGTGTTCCGCTATTATCGCTGCAAGTTCCTTGACATGTGGCGGGCGCGTAAACGTCATATGATCCCCAGGAATACTCCTTGTTTTCACGCCAAGAAGGGTCCGATTCTTCCAACCCAACGTATTATCGTTTTTGCGATACCAGAATTGCTTGCTGGTCCTGAACACCGTAATGGGGCAGGAACAGACAGGAGGGCGGAAATCCTTGCCGGGGAAATACCTTTCGAAGTAAGTCTTCTTCTTTGGATTAGCGCCTGATTCCTGAGAAATCGCAGAGCCATCCGAAGCCTTGCGATGCGAGAACCACGAGCAGACCCGCTCAAAAGCCTTCTTAGAATATCTTCTATCCACAGTCCGCAGCCACTTCAATACAATGTGGACACAAAACAGCCATTTGTTGCGCGTATTCTCTTCCGTCCATGCATCGAGAATGCCAAAAAACGCAACCTCTTCGCCTGCTCTCTCGAGTTGCTGTACCATCTCAAATGCGATGTAAGCTCCCTGGCACTGACCAATGAGGTTGTAGGGCCCTTGCGGTTGCACTGACTTCAGGGCGCGGATATACTCGGCTGCTGTTGTGCGATATTGCTCATCGCTGAAATCTAAGTCGGGGTCTTCCTCAAGCTGCACTTGCAAGCCGTAAACAGGTTGGTCGCCGCCCAATTCACGCGACAAAATTAAGTACCCCAACGCATTCACATTCGGTCTCGCGACGCAGAAAAGGGGAGGGCGATTCCCTCGAGGCTGAATTGGAATCAAGTTAGGCCAACCTTCTGCCTCGATTGCACCCTGCTTGCCAATGACCGAAGCCAGCGCGCTGACAGTGCTTGCCATAAACAGCACTCTGACCGGAAGCGTGGTGCCGAACTCCGAATTCAACAGGGCCACTGCGCGAGCCGCCATCAGCGAATGGCCGCCGAGGTCAAAGAAGTTATCGTGGCGACCAATCCGCTCCAGTTTTAGAATGTCTGCCCATATGGCGGCCAGTTTCGTTTCCGTCTCGCCCTGAGGCGACTCGTACCCGCTGGTCGAGTAGGAATCGGCCTCAGGCGCCGGCAGTGCCTTCCGGTCAAGTTTGCCGTTGTGCGTCAGCGGCAAAGACTTCAAATGTACATAAGCAGCCGGAACCATGTACTCTGGTAGGCTCGTGAACAGGTGAGAGCGGAACTGCTTTGCGCCGAAAGTGTCTTCTTCTGCCTCGTTCATGAGGGAGGATGAGGTGTAGTAAGCAACTAGCCGCTTATCGCCGGGCGTGTCCTCGCGCACAATCACCACAGCTTCACGCACCGCGGGGTATTCGGCTAGACGGGCCTCGATCTCCCCCAACTCGATACGGAAACCGCGAATCTTGACTTGAAAATCGTTCCGCCCTAGATACTCGATCTTGCCATCCGCAAGCCAACGGCCCAAGTCTCCCGTGCGGTACATCCTGGATCCCGGTTCGGATCTGAACGGATCAGCAACGAACCGCTCTGCCGTCAGTTCAGGGCGATTCAGATAACCGCGCGCTACTCCCGCCCCCCCCACGTACAGCTCGCCTGTCACCCCCACAGGAACAGGCTGACCGTGGGTATCAAGGATATAGGTTCGAAGATCGGGAATACGGCATCCGATTGGGCTGGCCCCATGTCGCTCTGTGTCACTCTGTTCCAACGGCCTGTAGGTCACATGAACAGTGGTCTCGGTAATACCATACATGTTGACAAGTTGAGTCCGCTGCTTCCGATTCAGCTCATACCAAGGCTTAAGTGTGGCTACCTCGAGCGCTTCACCGCCAAAAACCACATACCGTAAGTGATGTGAATCCTGATTATTGGCTTGTGCCGCGATCAATTGTCGGAAGGCCCCGGGCGTTTGGTTCAGCACGGTCACCTTTTGTTGACAGATCAACTTGTAAAAGTCTGCCGGCGAACGAGCTATCTCCTTAGGTACGATAACTAAACGCCCCCCATAAAGCAGCGCTCCCCAGATCTCCCAAACGGAAAAATCGAAAGCAAAGGAGTGGAAAAGAGTCCAGGTGTCATCGGCGCCAAAATGGAACCACTCATCTGTGGCAGTAAATAACCGCATAACATTCGCATGCTCGACCATGACGCCCTTGGGTTGGCCCGTCGAGCCTGACGTGTAGATGATATAGGCGAGGTGGTTGGGCCTGAGTCCAATGGCTTCCAAATCGGGGTTTGTTTCAGCTTGGCTGTGCCATGCAGGAGTTGCTGCCGTCAGGTCGAGGACCGGCAGCCTGTCACCTATGCCGGGGAACAGTCCTTCGAGATGGCGCTGTGTTAGCAGGGCAACGGGCTTCGAGTCCTCGAGCACGAAGTGCAGCCGATCGACCGGGTAGGCGGGATCGAGAGGCACATAAGCTCCGCCAGCCTTGAGTACAGCCAGCAGCGCTACCACCATTTCGAAGCTGCGTTCGACGCAGATGGCTACCCGCGCATCGGGCATGACACCCAGCCCCCGCAGGTAATGCGCAAGTTGGTTGGCGCGACGGTTCAACTCGGCATAGGAGAGTGTAGTGGCATCGACGACCAAGGCCACCGCATTGGGAGTCCTGGCTGCCTGCTCTTCGAACAACTGGTGCAAACACTTGTCGCTCGGATAATCGACTTTGGTGTCATTCCACTCGTAAAGAACCTGGCGGCGGTCCGTATCCGCAAGGATCGCCAACTTTGATACATCCTCATCTGGGTTGGAACCAATCGCCTCCAGCAAAGTTCCGAAGTGTTTGCCGATTCGCCGAATGGTCTGGGGCTCGAAAAGATCGGTGCTGTACTCGATCGATACATCGAGGCCGTTCTTCGTCTCTGAGACGAAGAACGCCAGATCGAATTTTGACGAGCCGGTCCCAAGTTGCTTCCTACCAAATGCTTTCGACACCTCGGAGACTCCATTGCGGTCGTGGAGAGTGAACGCCACTTGGAATAGAGGCATTCGGCTAAGATCGCGCTCGGGGGCCAACTCGGCGACAAGATGATTGAACGGCAGCTCAGCATTAGCAATTGCACCGAGCGTTCGTTTCCGCACTTGTTGAAGCAAAGATCGAAAACTCAGACCTTCGTTGAATTGCGCGCGCAAGATGACAGTGTTGAGAAAATAACCAATCAGGTTTTCCGTCTCGCTGAGCCTCCGGAGCGAGATTGGGGCTCCTACCAGGATGTCATCCTGACCGGTGTAGCGGTACAGCAACGCCATGAAGCCGGCCAGTAGGGTCATGAATAAAGTCGCCCGTTCCTGACGGCCTAGAGACTTCAGCGGTTCCAAAATTTTTGATGGCAGCTGAAAGGTCTCACAATCGCCACGAAAGCTCTGTATCGCGGGCCGCGATTTGTCTGTAGCCAGTTCCAAGACTTGGGGGGCTCCAGCCAGTTCGTCTTTCCAATAAGCCAGCTTCTTTTCACGTACCTCTCCCTGTAGCCAATCCTTTTGCCAGCAGGCAAAGTCAGCATATTGGATCGGTAATTCCGCGAGTGAAGACGACCGACCTAGAGAAAAATCCTCATAGAGCTGGGTTACTTCCTTATGTAGAATGCCCGTTCCCCATTCGTCGGTAATGATGTGGTGAATTACCACCAACAGTTTGTGCTCTTTGGCTGACCGATGAATGACTGTCCACCGAATCAGCGGAGCCAGGGATAAGTCGAAGGGCTTGCGGGTTTGTTCATGGACAACGCGAGTCCATTCAGATTCCTTTTCTGTCTCGGGAAGAGAAGTCAGGTCAAATTCCAAAAGCTCCAATTCCGCAGAAGGCAAGACAACTTGCATTGGTTGTCCATTGGCTTGAGAAAATGCCGTGCGCAATGTCTCGTGACGACGCACCAACTCCATTGCCACTTTCTTAAGTGCATCAGAGTTGTAGGTCGCTCCCAGATCAATCAAGTCCACAACGTTGTAGTCAGGGCTTCCCGGAGCCATTTGGTTTAAGAACCAAAGCTGCTCCTGAGAAGCGGAAAGTGGAAAGGACATTGTGCCGTTATGCCTTTCTATTCGCGAGATGGTCATCATATATGCCCTTCCATTCACTAATTGGCCATGGTTGAACTTTCAGTTTTTGGTAGAAGCATCGCGATTCCTGCAATGGTGGGATTCTCAAAAAAATCCTGCACCTGAAGGTCGACCTCGAAAATATCCCTGATCCGAGAGAGCGCTTTGAATGCCATCAAAGAGTGCCCGCCCAGATCAAAGAAGTCGTCATCGACACCGACATTATCCACCTTCAACAGCTCGGACCAAATCGCGGCGAGGGCCTTCTCCGTTCCGTTGCGAGGGGCAGCAACTGAGGCCGTAACCGCAACACTTTGGATGGATGGAGCCGGCAGAGCTTTGCGGTCAACCTTGCCATTGGGCGTAAGCGGCAAAGCGCCAAGAATAACGAAATGCGCCGGAACCATATAGGAGGGT
>JARLJJ010000187.1 GCA_031291275.1 Formivibrio sp. | reverse complement strand
GGCCACGATCCCTTTGCCTATCTGAAAGACATCCTCTCCAGACTTCCCACCCATCCCAATAGCAGGATCGAGGAATTGTTGCCCCATCGCTGGCAGCCCGGCACCGCCATCTAAAACAAGACGGGTTCCCCGTGGGCTTACTGTAAAGCTTCACATAAGGCCGAGGACCGGACAAAATAAAAGCCCCGAAAAAGGGGCTTTTGTGTAGAGTATTTCTAAGTGGAAATTCCCATGAAATCTAGAGTTTTGGGAAAAATCTAGACTTCAATGGGATCCTACACAACATCAAATATCAATATTCCGTGCGATCAGCGCATTTTGTTCAATAAAGGCGCGGCGCGGTTCTACTTGATCACCCATCAGTGTGGTGAAGATTTCGTCGGCGGTGATGGCATCGTCGATGTTGACCTTCAACAGGCGGCGGACGGTGATGTCCATGGTGGTTTCCCACAACTGTTCCGGGTTCATTTCACCCAAGCCTTTGTAGCGCTGGATGTACATGTTGCGGCGGACTTCATTCAGCAACCATTCGATTGCTTCCTTGAATGTGGCGACGGGCTGGCGCGTTTCGCCGCGGCGTACCGTGGCTTCTTCGGTCAGCAAGCCGAGCAGCATGTCAGCGGTTTTTCTGATTTGGGCGTAATCGCCGGAGATCAGGAATGCATCATCGATGTATTGCATGCTGACGATGCCGTGCAGGCGTTTTTCGATCCTGATGCAGAAGCCGGCTTCCTGTTCTTGTGCGATGAACGTAAAGATCGGGTGGTTGACTGCTGCGGCAAGGCGTTCGGCGCTGGCATTGGCAGCGGCTTCGCTGGAAATGTCGAGCGCTTGCATGTCGAGCATGGCATTGAGGATCAGCGGGTCGATAAAGCGGCTTTCGCGTTCGATCACGGCTTCGGCGATGAAGTACTGGCGTGCCAGCAGCTCCAGTGCTTCGCCGGAAATGCCGGGCAAATTTGGGCCCGGTAGCAGTTCTGCGCCGTTCAGGGCTGCGCGCAACAGGTGTTGCTTCAGTTCCTGCTCATCTTTGAGGTAAGTATCGTTCTTGCCGTGCCTGACCTTGAATAGCGGCGGTTGTGCGATGTAGATATAGCCGCGCTCAACCAGTTCGGGCATTTGCCGGTAGAAGAAGGTGAGCAGCAAGGTGCGGATGTGCGAACCGTCCACGTCGGCATCGGTCATGATGATGATGCGGTGGTAGCGCAGTTTTTCGATGTTGAATTCGTCTTTGCCGATGCCGCAACCCAGCGCGGTGATCAGCGTGCCTACTTCCTGGCTTTGCAGCATCTTGTCGAAGCGCGCCCGTTCCACGTTCAGGATCTTGCCTTTTAGCGGCAGGATGGCCTGGAACTTGCGGTCGCGACCTTGCTTGGCAGAGCCGCCGGCGGAATCACCCTCGACCAGATAAATTTCAGAAAGAGCGGGGTCTTTTTCCTGGCAATCGGCCAGTTTCCCCGGCAGGCCCAGTCCGTCGAGCACACCTTTGCGGCGGGTCAGTTCGCGCGCTTTGCGGGCGGCTTCGCGAGCACGGGCCGCTTCGACGATCTTGCCGCAGATGGTCTTGGCATCGAGGGGGTGTTCTTGCATGAATTCAGCGAGCTTGTTGGCTACTACTTCTTCCACGGCAGGACGCGCTTCGCCGGAAACCAGCTTCATCTTGGTTTGGGAGGCGAATTTCGGATCAGGCATCTTCACCGACAATACGCAGGCCAGGCCTTCGCGCATGTCATCGCCGGAGATTTCAACCTTGGCCTTCTTGGCGATTTCGTGTTCATCAATGTATTTGTTGATCACCCGCGTCATTGCGGCGCGCAGGCCGGTCAGGTGGGTGCCGCCATCGGTTTGCGGGATGTTGTTGGTGAAGCACAGCACTTGTTCTTGATAGCTGTCGTTCCACTGCATGGCCACTTCCACGCTCAGCTCAACGTTGTGCACTTGGCCGGTGGTCACCAAGGTGGTGCCGGCTGCGTTGAATACGGTGGGATGCAGGATGGACTTGCTGCGGTTGATGTAATCGACAAAGCCCTTTACGCCGCCGGAAAAGGCAAAGTTTTCTTCCTTGCCGGTGCGTTGGTCGAGCAAGCGGATAGCGACGCCGTTGTTCAGGAAAGAGAGTTCGCGCAGGCGTTTGGCGATAATTTCATAGTGCCATTCGATGGTGCCGAAAATTTCTTCGTCCGCCATGAAATGCACTTCGGTGCCGCGTTTTTCCGTGGTGCCCAAGACCTTGAGCGGCGAAACTTCTACGCCGTGCTGGATTTCGATCAGGCGATCAACCGCCTTGCCCTGGTTGAATTCCAGAAAGTGTTTTTTACCATCGCGGCGGATGGTCAGGCGCAGGAACTTGGAGAGTGCGTTTACGCAGGAAACGCCAACGCCGTGCAGACCGCCCGACACCTTGTAGCTGTTCTGGTTGAACTTGCCGCCAGCATGCAGTACGCACATCACGATTTCGGCAGCCGAGCGTTTGGGCTCGTGCTTGTCGTCAAACTTGACGCCGACCGGGATGCCGCGACCGTTGTCGGTCACTGAAATCGAGTTGTCGGCGTGAATGGTTACTACAATATCGTCGCAATGTCCGGCAAGGGCTTCGTCAATTGCATTGTCGACCACTTCGAACACCATATGGTGCAGACCGGTGCCGTCCGAGGTATCGCCGATATACATGCCGGGGCGCTTGCGCACCGCTTCCAGTCCTTCCAGTTGCTGGATGGAATCTTCGTCGTAATCGCTACCGTCTTGCGGGGCGCCGTTGAGTGGCTGATCGTTTTCTCTCATTTTTCGCTTTGTCTCGTGGGTACAGGGCATGCCATAAAGCACAAAAGGTCGGGGCAGGCCCCGACCTTGCGCGTGGGTGTGGCGACTAGATACGCATCGGCATCACGATGTATTTGAAGTGCTCATTGTCCGGGATGGTAACCAGCACGCTCGAACCGGCTTCGCCAAACGAGAAGTGCAAGGTTTCCACCGGCATATTGGTCAATACGTCGAGCAGGTACTGGATGTTGAAACCAATATCGATTGGCGTGTTGTCGTAGCTGACTTCAACTTCTTCCTGCGCTTCTTCCTGCTCGGTGTTGTTGCAGATGATCTTGAGCAAACCCGGTGTGAGCACCAGGCGCACGCCGCGGAATTTTTCATTGGAAAGAATCGCGGCACGCTGCATCGAGGAAAGCAGTATCTGGCGGTCAATAACAAGCAATTTATCGTTGCCAGCCGGGATGACGCGGTTGTAGTCCGGGAACTTGCCGTCGACCACCTTGGTATGAATCACCACGGTGCCAAAACTGAACTTGACCTGATTGCTGGCAATGTCGATGGCAACGTCATCTTCGCTGTCCGACAGGGCTTTGTAGAGTTCGAGGATCGTTTTGCGCGGCAGGATAACTTCGTTTTTCTCGAAACTGCTGGCCAATTCGGCCGAGGCAAACGCCAAACGGTGGCCGTCTGTGGCAACCAGCTTGAGCAGATTGCCTTCGGTAACCAGCAACAGACCGTTCAAGTAATAACGGATGTCCTGATGTGCCATGGCGAACTGCGCGCGGGAGAGCAGGGCCTTGAGCTGGCCTTGCGGCATTTTCAACGTGGCGCGCAGGTTGGTATCAACCGCCAGTTGCGGGAAGTCATCGGCTGGCAGTGTCTGCAACTGGAAGCGGCTCTTGCCCGCCTTGACAGTCAGCCGGCCATCGGTTTCTTCAAGGGTGACCACGGCTTTATCCGGGATCGCACGCAAGATGTCGGAAATTTTCTTGGCCGCAACGGTGATGGCGAAATCGCCACCGGAAAAGCCCTCGCGCTGCTGGCTGGTGATCTGGATTTCCAGGTCAGTGCCCGTGCAGGTCAGTACGTCGCCGTCCTTTCTGATCAATACATTGGAAAGAATGGGCAGGGTGTGGCGGCGTTCGACGATGCCGGTCACTGTAGCAAGTGGTTTCAGCAAAGCGTCGCGTTCTGCTTGAAGCTGTTGCATGGCGCCTCTTCCGGTGAGTGGTTGCGATGGATTGATTTTACCTTATTTGCAGACTTGTTTGGCGCATGGCAGCGTTATGTCAGCCACGGAGCATTTGCAACAGGTATGCATACTGAGTGCCAATTTCCTGATCGGACTGGCGCATGGCTTCAATAGTGCGGCAAGCATGAAGCACGGTGGTGTGATCGCGGCCGCCAAATGCATCGCCAATGGCGGGTAGCGACATTTGCGTCAGCTCTTTGGTGAGCGACATGGCAACCTGGCGTGGCCGGGCAACCTCACGGGTGCGCTTTTTCGAGTGCATGTCCGCTACTTTGATCTTGTAGTAATCCGCCACGGTCTTCTGGATGTTTTCTACTGAAACCAGCCGGTTGCCGGAGGCCAGGATGTCACGCAAAGCTTCGCGTGCCGATTCAATGGTAATCGGCTGGTTGGTGAAGCGGGCAAAGGCCACCACGCGGTTCAGTGCGCCTTCCAGTTCGCGCACGTTGGAGCGAATGCTTTTGGCGATAAAAAAGGCGACGTTGGCATCCAGATGGAAGTGCATTACTTCGGCTTTTTTCAGCAAAATAGCCACACGCATTTCCAGTTCCGGCGGTTCAATGGCGACGGTCAGTCCCCAGGAGAAGCGCGATTTCAACCGTTCTTGCAGGCCTTCGATATCACTCGGAATGCGGTCGGAGGTCAGAATGATCTGTTTGCCGGCTTCAACCAGTGTGTTGAATAGATAGAAAAACTCTTCCTGAGTCTTGTCTTTGCCAACAAAAAACTGAATGTCATCAACCAGCAACAAATCAAGCGAATGATAGTAACGCTTGAATTCGTCAAAGCCTTTGTGTTGGTATGCGCGCACCACATCCTGGATGTATTTTTCAGCCTGGATGTAGCGGATACGAATGTTCGGGTTGTGCAGATGAATATTGTTGCCGATGGCGTGAATCAAGTGCGTCTTGCCCAGGCCTACGCCGCCGTAGACCAGTAGCGGGTTGTAACCGGAACCAGGGTGGCGTGCAACCTGCTCGGCGGCGGCACGTGCCAGCTGGTTGGCCTTACCGGTGACCAGGGTGTCGAAGGTAAACAGCGGGTTGAGACGATGCGTCTCATGGTTGGCTGCGCCATTGCCAAAGCGCTTGGCCGGTTCCGTGGACGCAGGCTCCTGTTTCGGAGCGGCGGGAGTGCTGGCGGACTTTGGGCTGATGGGTTGCGGGCGCGCTGCGGCCCGACCTACTTTTAGCTCGATGGAAGGCGAGCTGCCGTCAAAATAGGCGCTGGCTGCGCGCTCGATAATATTTAGATAGCGATCGCGGATGAAATCCAGGAAAACCGGGTTGGGCGCAGCGATGGTGAGCGTGCCTTCACTAACCTGTGCCGAGAGTGGCTTGATCCAGATGTTGAACTGGCTGGCGCCAAGGTTCTTTTCTAGTTCGGACAGGCAGTGGGACCAAAGATTTTCCATGTCGGGCATCGGCGGTGTGACGAGGCGTTCGGACGCGAGGCAGTGTCGGATGCCGCGTTTTAGCGATTCGTATCATGAGTTGTCGGATGTGGATTCTAGCGCGGAAAGGCAGGTTTATCCACAGGAAGCAGGTTTTTTGTTGCGCAATGGTGATTGACAAAGCAGGCGTCTGCGGGTGTAATAGCGAGTTTACTAGCTCATTAGCCGAACAAGGTTTAGGGAACTGCCATGAAGCGTACTTTTCAGCCCTCCGTTATTCGCCGCAAGCGCACTCACGGCTTCCGTGCCCGCATGAAGACCCGTGGTGGTCGTGCGGTTATCAATGCCCGCCGTGCCCGCGGCCGCAAGACTCTTTCCGCCTGATCGGTCCTTGTTTTTAGACCGGATCGATGCAAGCTTGACAAGTGCTGCCTGCAATCGCTTTCCAAGGGCAATGCGTTTGCTGAAAACGGATGATTTTTCATCCGTTTTTAGTTTGCGGCGCTCAATCGGCGATGCGTTCTTCCAGTTACTGGTGGCGCCCAATGGTTTGCCGTATGCCCGGCTCGGGTTGGTCGTCGGCCGAAAAGCCGACAAGCGGGCCGTTGCACGCAATTACATCAAGCGACTGACGCGCGAAACATTCCGGCAAAATGCCACCTGCCTGGCAGGTTTGGATGTGGTTATCCGTGCGCGGCGGACCTTTGATCGGAAAGAAAGTGTGGCAGCACGCGCCGCTTTGCTGGGCCTGTTTGATCGGGCACAAAAATGGCGCGTCTGATCATACTGTTGTTGCGATTTTACCAATTGGCATTGAGCCCGTTGATAGGCCCACGCTGCCGATTTACACCCACCTGCTCACAATATGGAATTGAAGCGATCAATCGCTATGGCATATTGAAAGGCGGCTGGCTTACAATTCGTCGTTTGGCGCGCTGCCACCCTTGGGGTGGTTGCGGTTACGACCCCGTTCCCTAAATTATCGAGTTCAAGATGGATAGCAAGAAACTTACTATTTTTGTACTCATATCAGTCGTTCTGATGTTTGGTTGGCAGACGCTGATGGATCGCTTCTATCCGGAGCGCAGTGCCCAGCGGTTGGCCGCTTCGGCGCCGGCCTCTGTTTCAGCCTCTAATCCGGTTGCAACTGCATCTGGCGTGGCTTCGGGAACGCTGGATGCCGGCCTGCTGCAGCGCGGGCAGCGCATTACGGTGAAGACTGATGTTTTCTCCGCGGAAATTGATTCCAATGGCGCTGACTTGCGCAGTGTCAATCTGCTCAAGCATGGCGAATCCGACAACCCCCAAACGCCATTCCCTTTGCTGACAGATGCTCCAGGGCACATCTATGTGGCGCAAACGGGTTTGCTGGGTGACGGCTTGCCGACCCACAAGAGTGAATTCAAGGCTGCACAACAGTCTTATAAGCTTGCTGATGGTCAGAATGAGTTGGCTGTTCGTCTTGAAGCTGCCGGCCCTGAGGGGGTGAAGGTCGCCAAGACCTACGTATTCAAGCGCGGAAGCTACCTTGTTGATGTGAAGTACGAAATCATCAATGGCAGCGCCAAGCCAATTACGGCAAGTGCTTATTATCGCTTCCTGCGTGATGACTCCAAGCAAGCCACCGGCAGAATGGGCACCAATACCTTTACTGGCCCGGCGGTTTACACCGACGAAGGCAAGTTCCAGAAAATCGATTTTGCCAAACTGGCCGAAAACAAAGCTACCTATGTCGAAAAGGCCAAGGATGGTTGGGTAGCAATGTTGCAGCATTACTTCGCCACGGCCTGGATTGTTTCTCCGACGGGCGGCGAAAGTATCTGCGGTGCGCAGGCCTGTCGTTATGACCTGAAAAAACTGCCTGATGGCCTGTTCTCTGCGGGTGTGATCGCCGATCTGCCGCAAGTAGCCGCCGGCGGCAAGCTTGAAACCAGCATTCCCCTGTTCTTGGGGCCGGAAGATACCCGTATCCTCAAGCCGATTGCGCCGGGTCTGAACCTGGTCAAGGATTATGGCTGGGTAACGATCATTGCTACGCCGCTGTTCTGGTTGCTGGAAAAGCTGCATTCAATCGTCGGTAACTGGGGCTGGGCGATTATCCTGCTGACGATGCTGATCAAGGCCGCTTTCTTCCCCTTGTCGGCAGCAAGCTATCGGTCGATGGCCAAGATGCGAGTGTTGGCCCCGCGGATGGCGGCGCTCAAGGAGCGTTACGGCGACGACCGGATGAAGCTGCAACAGGCCATGATGGCGATGTATAAGGAAGAAAAGGTCAATCCTCTGGGTGGTTGTTTGCCCATGTTGATCCAGATTCCCGTGTTCATTGCCTTGTACTGGACCTTGCTTGCGTCCGTAGAAATTCGCCAGGCACCTTGGCTGGGCTGGATTGTGGATCTTTCTTCCAAAGACCCGTACTACATTTTGCCGGTGTTGATGACAATCTCGATGTATGTGCAGTCGCTGCTGTCGCCGCCACCGCCTGATCCGATGCAAGCCAAGATCATGAAAATCATGCCGCTGGCATTCAGCGTGATGTTCTTCATGTTCCCGGCCGGTCTCGTGCTGTACTGGGTAGTGAACAACTCGCTGTCGATCCTGCAGCAATGGGTTATTACCCGCCAGATTGAGCGCAGCAATAAAATCGCCAAAGCTTGATCATGTTAACTATGCAAACAGCCGCCCCAACGGGCGGCTGTTTTGTTTCCGGCTCGCCGCATGCACAATACACCTATGAATAGTCTTTACCCTCAAGAAACCATCGCTGCCATTGCCACTGCCCCCGGTCGGGGAGGGGTAGGCGTGATCCGTATTTCGGGCCGTGGCCTTGCGTCATTGATCTCGGGGCTTGTCGGGCGTGAATTGCAGCCGCGCCACGCCCACTTTGCCCGGTTCAAGTCAGCCACAGGGGCTGTGCTGGATGAAGGCTTGGCGCTCTGGTTTCCCGGCCCGCATTCGTTTACCGGCGAAGATGTGCTGGAATTGCAGGGTCATGGCGGCCCTGTGGTTCTGAAAATGCTGCTGGCACGCTGCATTGAACTCGGCGCGCGCCATGCCGAACCGGGCGAATTCACCAAACGCGCCTTTCTGAATGGCAAGCTCGATCTGGCCCAGGCCGAAGCGGTCGCCGATCTGATCGATGCCCAATCGGAGGCCGCTGCCCGCTCCGCGCTCAAATCGCTCGATGGCGCGTTCTCGCGCGAGATTCACGCACTGGTCGATGGTCTGATCAACCTGCGCATGCTGGTGGAAGCCACGCTCGACTTCCCCGAGGAAGATATCGATTTCCTGCAGTCCGCCGATGCCCAAGGTAAGTTGTCTGGTTTGCAGGCGCAGTTGCAGCGCGTGCTGGAAACCGCCAGTCAGGGTAGGCTGCTGCGCGAAGGCATGCATGTGGTACTGGTCGGTCAGCCCAATGTCGGCAAGTCCAGCCTGATGAATGCCCTGGCCGGCGAGGATGTGGCCATCGTGACCGACATTGCCGGCACCACGCGCGATACGGTGCGCGAACTGATCCTGCTCGATGGCGTGCCGGTGCACATCATCGATACCGCCGGCCTGCGCGATACCGAGGATACCGTAGAAAAAATCGGCATCGAACGCACCTGGGCGGCCATTGCCAAGGCCGATCTGGTGCTGCTGTTGCTCGATTCGCGCGATGGGATTACTGCGCATGACCGCGTCATCCTGGGCCGGTTGCCGGTCAATCTGCCGGTGATGCATGTGTTCAACAAGATTGACCTGACCGGTGATGTGCCCGGACTGGTGGCGGAAGATGAAGTACACGTTTCCGCCCAAACCGGCGATGGCCTGCCCGAGTTGCGGCAGAAGCTGTTGCAGCGCGTGGGCTGGCAAGGAACTGATGACGGCGTGTTCATCGCCCGCGAGCGCCACCTGGATGCCATCCGCCGCGCTGCCAGTCATCTGGTTACGGCCGCCACGGCCTATCGTCAGATCGAAATCCTGGCCGAAGAACTGCGCCTGGCGCAGAGCGCGCTGAGTGAAATCACCGGCGAATTTAGCTCGGATGATCTGTTGGGGGTGATTTTCAGCCGCTTTTGTATCGGGAAATGAGATGTGGCGGTGACGTAAATGGTCACTATCTGCCGCGGTGGTGTGGTTGGATAGCGTAAAAAAAGAAAGGGGCCTGCATCGCTGCAAGCCCCTTGTTTCTTGGTGCCGTTGAGGGGAATCGAACCTCTGACCTACTGATTACGAATCAGTTGCTCTACCGACTGAGCTACAACGGCACGGGAGCGCGGATTTTAACCGGATTGTGGCGTCTTGGGAACCTGTTGCCGTGCGAGGGGCTGTTTTTGTATGAAATACAAGCAAAAACGTTCAAAGTTTGTGGTTGTTGGGTTAGCTGGCACGCCGCTTGCTCATAGTAGGGCGCACCGCCGGTTCTGACGGCACAAATATTCAACAATCCCAAAGGGGAAAGATCATGAAGACTTTGCAAAAAGGTTTTACGCTTATCGAATTGATGATCGTGGTAGCGATTATCGGTATTTTGGCGGCAGTGGCAATTCCGCAATATCAAGACTACATTGTGAAAGCCAAAATGGCTAAAGTTGCAACTATCGCTGATCCCGTTAAGTTGGCAATTGCTTCGTATTACCAAGAGAACGGCGCTTTCCCAGCAGCTATTGCGAGTGGCGGCGATATGACCCCTATTGGTATTGGTGTTGCTGCAGGTACAACCATTAGCTCAAATGAGGTTTCTGCTGTTGATATTCTTGCGTCTGGAGTTATTCAGATTACTCTGCAAAACATTAAAGCCACAGGGGTTGATGGAAAAATGATCAAAATGACTCCAACCGCCAATGCCACCAATATCTCTTGGGCAACTACTGCTGGGGCTACTGCAGTAACCGATACAGCGGTTATTAACCTGATAGCTAAATGGAAGTAATGGATGATAAATGGGTACAGGTCATGATTTTATGAACTGAACCTGTTGGATTCGGCTTTCAAGCCCCGTCGATTGATTGACGGGGCTTTTTGTTTGCTTTGGTCAGTAAAGACCGCAGCGATTTATTAGGGGAAGAAGGTGTCCGACAAGGTGCAGGATTGAGTCGATGGAATTTAATTGCGGTGCTGTGATACAGAGTTTTACTGTGCCGATTCCATCTTCGGCGCACGTCCCATCAGCTCGGCAACCACATCGCGTGGGGCGACGTTTTCAAACAGCAGATGGCAGATTGCACGGGTGATCGGCATGTCGATACCCAGCCGCTCGGCTTGGGCCTGAACCTCTTTCGCGGTGGGTACGCCTTCGGCGACGTGGCCGAGGCTTTTTAGCACGCCGTCCAGATCCAGTCCTTGCGCCATCAGCAGGCCGACGCGGCGGTTGCGCGAGAGGTCGCCGGTGGCGGTCAGCAGCAGATCGCCGACGCCGGAGAGTCCCATGAAGGTTTCCGGCTTGCCGCCCAGTGCGGTACCAAAACGGGCCATTTCGGCCAGTCCACGGGTCAGCAAGGCGGCTCGGGCGTTAAAGCCGAGCTGCAGGCCATCACAGACCCCCGCGGCAATCGCAATCACGTTTTTCACCGCACCGCCAATTTCCACGCCGATGATGTCGCTGCTGGCATACAGGCGCAGCACCGGGGTGTTGAGTGCAGCGGCCATGCTGCGGGCGAAGTCTTCCTGGCTGGAGGCCAGCGTAATGGCAGCAGGCAGGCCTTGCGCCACTTCCTGGGCAAAGCTCGGGCCGGACAAGGTACCGCGCGGGATCGCCGGGTCCATCTCTTCAGCCGCAACTTGGTGCGGCAGCAGCATGGTATCTGCTTCCAACCCCTTGCAGACCCAGAGGACGGGTGCGGTTGAACGTGATTCTCGCAATTTGCGCAAGGTTGGGCGCAGCCCGGCCATCGGCGTGGCAATCAGGACCAGTTCGGCGTGATGGAGGGTTTCAGCGAGGTTGGCGTTGAGTTGCAGCGACTCCGGCAAGGGGATGCCGGGCAAGTAGCGCGTGTTGACGCGGTCGTTTTGCAGTTCGGCAATGCTTTGTGCATCGATGGACCAGAGGGTGACGTCGTGGCGCTCGGCAAAACGGATCGCCAGCGCCGTTCCCCAGGCGCCAGCGCCGAGTATGGCAAGCTTCATAGGCCCCAGACTTCCTCGATACGGATGTATCCAATATCGCCATCGTGATGTTTGATCTTGATCCAGCCGGTTTTGGTGTTTTCCAGCAAGTTGAGCAGCAGTCCGGCGCTGGCGCGAAAGAGCACCGGCGATTTGCTATCGGCTTCACGGTAAATGCTGGCGGGTTTGATCACCTGCACAGTGCGCTGGCTGGAAAGATCCTGCTTGTGGATCCAGGCGAGCGATCCGCCCTGGTCACGAACACGCATCCAATCGCCCTGGTCGACCATGATTTCCAGCGGGGTGCCGCGACTGAGCACAAACACTTTGTGCGCCGCGTTGTTCGGGGCGTCAAACAGGATTACGCCGTGACTGGCTGCCGAGCGAAAATCGAGGGCGTAGGCGGTATTGGCCAGCAAGGCCAATACCGCGCAGAGGCCAAGACAGAACTTAATGGGTTGTTTGCGCATCGCCTTGGGCTTGAGCTTGTTGTTCCAACCGTTGTTGCATGAAGATGGCTTCGAAGTTGACCGGTTGCAACAGCAACGGTGCAAAGCCGGCGCGGGTGGTCAGATCGGACACGACTTCGCGCAGGTAGGGGAACAGAATGCTGGGACAGCCAATGCCCATCAGCGCATCCATTTCTTCGGCCGGGACGTTTTCAATATTGAACAGGCCAGCCTGGGTGACTTCAACCAGGAACAGGGTGCGATCTTCGATCTTGGCTTCGGCGGTTACCTTGAGGGAAATTTCATAGAAGCCGCCTTCATAGCCACGGGCCTGGTTCTGGAAGTTGACACTGATATCCGGTGCGGCTTGTTCCATGAAGGTCATCGGCGTGTTGGGTGATTCCAGGGACACGTCGGTTACATACAGCTTTTGGATTGAGAAAACCGGTTGTTGGGCTTCTTGTGCTTGTTCTTCGCTCATCGCGATTCCTATCAAAACGGGTTGGATTAAAAGTCGAATAATCGAGACATCGAATCATCGCATGATTCGGCAATCAGGAGCTAGCGCCCAAGTAATGGATCAAGCTTGCCGGCGTGGTCGAGTGCAGCGAGATCATCGAATCCACCTACGTGCAATCCGTCGATAAATATTTGCGGCACGGTGCGACGCTGGGTTTTTTCGATCATTTCACCGCGGCGTGATGGGTCCAGATCAACGCGGATTTTTTCGATATCGGTAATGCCTTTCTGATTCAGCAGGCGTTCTGCCCGGATGCAGTAGGGGCAAATGCCGGTGCTGTACATGATGATATGGGCCATTTCGTGATCCTGATATAAGCGCAATTGAGCAAGAGTGCATAAATAATGGGGGCGTGGCTTGTTGCTCTCAAGGGGGCGTACTTTTCCATGGATTGGTAAAAGTGGGCTCGTGCCGAAGGGAATGGGTGTTCCGCTGCACAACATCTTGATTCATGGCGCTCCGCCCACATATGCTCAGGGCATATTATCTTAGCCTTGGAATTTGCCATGAGCGTCCCGCATCTCACCACCGCACTGTCTGGCCCCCTGCATGATCTGGAGCGCAAGATACTGAGTTCCTTGCCAGAAATCGAGCACTGGTTTCGCAATCAGTGGCAGGAACACACGCCGCCATTTTACGGTTCCGTGGATTTACGCAATGCCGGGTTCAAGCTGGCCCCGGTGGATATGAACCTGTTTCCCGGAGGATTCAACAATCTGAATCCCGACTTCCACCCTTTGTGCGTGCAGGCCGCCATGATGGCGCTGGATGGTTTTTGTCCGGATGCGCGCCGACTGCTGTTGATTCCGGAAAACCACACCCGCAATCTGTTCTACCTGCAAAATGTGGCAGCCATTGCCCGCATTCTGCGTCAGGCCGGCGTTCTGGTGCGAATTGGCACATTTAACCCGGATGTCACTCAGCCAACCCGTTTTGATCTGCCTGATGGCGGTTGTTTGACCCTGGAACCGGTTCGTCGCGAGGGAAACCGGATCAAGCTGGCCGATTTCGATCCTTGTGTGGTCTTGCTGAATAATGATCTTTCTGCGGGTATTCCTGCATTGTTGCAAGGCCTCGAGCAAACCCTGCTGCCGCCGTTGCAGTCGGGCTGGGCGGTACGGCGCAAGACGCGTCACTTTGCGGCTTACGACCGAGTGGCTGATGACTTCGCTGCATTGGTCGGCATTGATCCCTGGGTGATCAACCCGTATTTTGCCGGCGTTTCCGGGCTGGATTTCCATGCCCGCGAGGGAGAGCAGCAATTAGCCGATACGGTATCCGACATGCTGGCCAAGATTCGGGTCAAATATGGTGAACATGGCATCGACGAGGAGCCGTTCGTGATCGTGAAAGCCGACGCCGGTACCTATGGCATGGGGGTGATGACGGTGAAGTCGGCCGATGACGTGATCGGCCTGAACCGCAAGCAACGCAACAAAATGTCGGTGGTCAAGGAAGGGCTGGAAGTCTCGCAGGTGATCGTGCAGGAAGGCGTGCCGACCTTCGAGCAGATCAACGCGGCGGTGGCCGAACCGGTGATCTACATGATTGATCGTTTCGTCGTCGGCGGTTTCTACCGCGTGCATACCGGGCGTGGTCCGGATGAAAATCTCAATGCGCCCGGCATGCATTTCGTGCCGCTGGCCTTTGCTACGCCGTCCAATACGCCCGATTGCGACGGTCGACCGGACTGCCAGGCTAACCGCTTCTATTCTTATGGTGTGGTGGCTCGACTGGCCTTGCTGGCCGCGGCCTTGGAGGTGGAAGAAAGCGAAGACTTGTTGCTGGCCCCCGCGGAGGCTCTGGCATGAAGCTGCTGTTTATCGTTGATCCGCTGAACGAGCTGAAAATCTACAAGGATTCCAGTTACGCCATGATGCGTGAAGCGGCTGTCCGTGGTCACGAAATCTGGACGGGTCAGGCTCAAACCTTGCGGGTACGGAATGGCCAGGTGGAAATACAGTCCGCACGGCTGACTTTTACCGAGTTGCAACTGGGTCATGCGTGGTATGAAGAGGGCGACTATGAAAGTGTCGTGCTGGCCGATGTCGATGCGGTGGTCATGCGCAAGGATCCACCGTTCGACCAGCAGTACCTGTATGCCACGCAACTCTTGAGTTTGGCCGAGGCGCATGGTGCCCGCGTGTTCAATTCCGGACAGGCATTGCGCGATTTCAACGAAAAATTGTCGGTGTTGCGCTACCCGGAATTTGCGGCGCCAACGCTGGTCAGTCAGCAGGAAGTGGATATCCGTGCCTTTCTGGCCGAGCACGGCGATATCATTCTCAAGCCACTCGATGGCATGGGCGGGATCGGTATTTTCCGGTTGCGCCGCGATGATCCGAATATCGGTTCCATCATTGAAACGCTCACGGACAATGGCGCGCGCACCGTGATGGCGCAACGGTTTATCCCGGAAATCGCGGATGGCGACAAACGGGTGCTGGTGATCGACGGCAAACCGGTGGATTGGTGCCTGGCGCGTATTCCCAAGGCTGGCGAAACACGCGGAAATCTGGCGGTGGGCGGCACTGGCGTGGCGCGCCCTCTGACGGCGCGTGACCGGGCTATTGCTGAAGCGCTTGGACCGGACATGCTGGCACGGGGATTGCTGCTAGTTGGGCTCGACATCATTGGCGACTATCTGACCGAGGTAAATGTGACCAGCCCAACCTGTTTCATGGAAATCAGCGCAGCATCCGGCATTAATGTTGCAGGATTATTCATCGATGCGATCGAGTATCGGGTGAGTTGATGCGCCGTTTTATTGTCTTGTGTTTGTTATTGCTGTTGGCCGGGTGTGGCAAACCGGCTTTGTATCAGCAGGAAAGCTATGTCTTTGGTACGCGGGTAACCCTGTCAATCTGGGGGATGGAAGAGAGCAAAGCTCAGCAAGCAGCAAGTGAGGCTTTGTCTGAGCTTGACCGTTTGCATGCCAAGCTGCATGCGTGGCGGCCTTCGGATGTCACCCGGATGAATGCGGCTTTTGCCAGGGGAGAGTCCGCGCCCGTTGATGATGAGTTGGCCGGTATGTTGCGGCAGGCCGCAGAGTATGCACGCAGGTCGGATCAGTTGTTCAATCCTGCCGTGGGAAAGTTGATTGCACTTTGGGGCTTTCAGCGCGATACCTTCGAGCCGGTCACGCCCGACCCGCAAGCCATTGCCAAGGCGCTTGCTGAGAAGCCTAGTCTCGAGGATCTGCGTTTTGAGCCCGGACATGTGAGCAGTCGCAACCGGGCAGTGTCTGTGGATTTGGGAGGCTTCGCCAAGGGGTGGGCACTGGATCGTCTGGCGGGTATGCTGCATGCGCGTGGTGTGAAAAATGCGCTGATCAACATTGGCGGTAATGTACTTGCAATGGGTAGCAAGGATGGTGAACCCTGGAAGGTCGGTCTGCAGCATCCGCGTAAGCCCTTGGCTATGGCCACGATTGAGCTGCATGACGGTGAAGCTATTGGGACCTCTGGTGATTACCAGCGATTTTTTATAAAAGATGGCATACGCTATGCCCATCTGATTGATCCGCGAACGGGGCGGCCTGCGGATCAAGTGCAGTCTGCAACAGTGATTGTGCCTTCTGGTCCAGAGGCGGGTACGCTGTCGGATGCAGCAACCAAGCCAATTTATATTGGCGGTCCTGGCACTGCGTTGCGCTATGCCAAACGGTTTGGTATTCACGATATGCTGATCGTTGATGCTGCGGGTACGGTTTTGGCGACGCCAACGATGCTTTCCCGTGTGGTTTGGCTAGAAAAGCCGACCAAAATAGTCACAATCGAGTAATGGATTGCTTGGAGGGCTCGGCATAAGCCGCGTTCGGCTATATCATTGTCGGCATTCAGGCTTTTGCAGCGGAACGGGACTTATGGTCGGTATTGTTATCGTTACCCACGTCATGCTTGGCGACGCCCTTCTGGCGTGTGCCCGGCACATCATGCAGCGCGATGTGCCCAACTTGGCACATCTGGCAGTTAGCAAGGCGGACGATCCCGACGAGGTGCTGGAACGTGCACGCCGGGTATGTGAGAGCCTTGACGATGGCTCGGGCGTATTGCTGCTGACCGATATCTTCGGGGGCACACCTTCCAATGTGGCAAGTCGGCTGGTTAAGCCGGGCAGGATAGAGGCTGTGGCAGGCGTGAATCTGCCTATGCTGGTGCGGGCACTGACCTATTGTCATCAACCTCTAGAAGTGGTGGTCAGCAAAGCGATTACCGGTGGGCTTGAAGGGGTGCTGTATATGGCGCCGCGAGAACCAGACTAATAAAACAGGAATTGATTGTAATGCCAGTACAGGAAGTCGAAATTGTCAACAAGCTGGGTTTGCATGCCCGAGCCTCCAGCAAGTTTACCCAGCTGGCTACTCAGTATGCCTGCGAGGTGTGGGTATCGCGCGGCCAGCGCCGGGTGAATGCCAAATCAATCATGGGTGTGATGATGTTGGCGGCTGGCAAGGGCAGCAAAATCAATATCGAAACGTTCGATGGTCCGGATGATGCGGATGCCTTGTCTGCCCTGGTTGCTCTCGTGGCGGACAAGTTTGGCGAGGGCGAGTAAGCGCTCTTTGTTCTCGGATGTGTTTTGTATGTAGCGGCACGACTTCGAATACTTGCTTGAACGAGGTCTGTGGTCGAGGATCAATGGCGGAGATACCCCTACAGAGGGAGACCGGCCGGTGCAATTGAAGGGTTGCGCTGGACGCGAGGAGATGGAATGAGTATCACGCTGCAAGGGATCGGCATTGGTGGCGGTATCGCGATCGGATATGCCCGGCTGGTCACGCGTACCAACATCGAAGTGGCGCATTACCGGCTGGCACCCGAAGATGTGCGAGCTGAAATCGAGCGTTTCGAAAATGCGATACGGCATACTCGCAAGGAACTGGAAACGCTGTGGTCGAGTATTCCGGAAAATGCGCCTGCAGAGCTGGGTGCGTTTCTTAGCCTGCATATCATGCTGCTCAATGATCACACCTTGTCACATGAACCCATCGATCTGATTGAAAATGAGCACTGTAATGCCGAATGGGCGTTGCAACAGCAATTGGAAGTACTACTGTCACAGTTCGACGAAATAGAGGACGAATACCTGCGCGAGCGACGTTCGGATGTACTGCAGGTCGTCGAACGAGTACAAAAAACACTGGCTGGACATGATGCTGGGAGTCACATCCAGGAGTGCGGAACAGATTGCATCCTCGTTGCGCACGATTTGTCGCCGGCCGATATGGTGTTGTTCAAAGATTCGCGCTATCTCGCGTTTATCACCGATGTGGGCGGCCCGACATCGCATACGGCGATTCTGGCACGTAGTCTTGATCTTCCTTCGGTATTGGCCTTGCGCCATGCACGTGAGCTGATTCGCGAGGGTGAGCTCATTATTGTTGATGGCGTGAGCGGCGTGGTGGTGATCGATCCGGATGAGCGTGTTCTGGAAGAGTACCGCACGCGTAGCGAGGAGTGGTTGGGCAAACAACGTGCGTTGCTCGACATCCGCTTGAGCCGTCCTGTTACCCTTGATGGTATTGAAGTTGAGTTGTTCGGCAATATCGAGTTGCCAGATGATACGGAAGATGCACTGGAATATGGTGCGACCGGTATCGGTTTGTTCCGGTCGGAATTTCTATTTCTGAGCGAAGATGATCTGCCGACCGAAGAAGAGCAATTCGAAGCCTACCGTCGCGTGGTGCAGATGATGGAAGGGCGTCCAGTTGTTATTCGCACGCTCGATTTGGGCAAAGACAAAGTCGCCAAATGGCAACAGGAAAGCTTGTCGCCCAATCCCGCGCTGGGTCTGACCGGTATACGGCTATGCTTGGCCGAGCCTCAGGTGTTTCGCACCCAGTTGCGCGCCATTTTGCGTGCCTCGGCCTTTGGCCCGGTGAAACTGCTGTTGCCGATGCTCTCGCAAATTGCGGAAGTGCGTGCGACCAGAAACCATATTGAAGAGGTGAAGGCGCAATTGCGTGAGGAAGGCATCCCTTACGGAGACAATGTGGAGCTGGGTGGGATGATCGAAACCCCTGCGGCGGCGGTGGCCGTGGCCAAGTTCCTGGCGCATCTCGACTATATCTCGATCGGTACCAACGATCTGATCCAGTACACCATGGCGGTTGATCGTACCGATGACGCGGTTTCGCATCTTTACGATCCGCTACATCCGGCGGTGCTGGCATTGATTTCACATGTCATTGCCACTGCGGACCGCATGGGAAAATCCGTGGCCATGTGTGGTGAAATGGCCGGTGATCCGCAGCTCTCGCGCTTGCTGCTGGGTTTGGGCTTGCGTCGGTTTTCGATGCTGCCAATTCAGTTGCTCAAGGTGAAGCAGCAGTTGCTGACCGCAGACCTGTCTACGATACGGCCATTGGTGGAACGCATGCTGGCTGCGGAAGAGAGTGATCAGATGCGTGATTTATTGCTTGAGCTGAATCGGTAACTGACGAACGTGGCATGTAATCAACAAAGGCAGTGGCAAATCGCCACTGCCTTTGTTTTTGTGGCGCAATTTTATTTTTTGAGGTGGGCCAGATGTTTCTTCGCCCAAGCCGTCGTAGCCGCATGCCCGATGTCGTACAGGCGATTCAGATTGGAGCGCGACCAGTCGAATACTTCTGTCAGCACCTCGTCCGGGATGCTGTCCAGCAAGGGTACCTTATGCAGGCAAATGTTCCCTTTGTAGCGATCTTCGAAAATCTTCACATCGTCACGGGCGATTTCTACCAACGGTGTAATCAGCGACATCACCCAGGCGTCGTAAAGATCGCGCGGAGGGTGCAATAGCCGCTCAGCGCCAAGGATGTCGAAGACAACGATTTCTTCCAGGTCTGGATGGTTTTTCAGCAGGTCTTTGAAGTTCAGACAGTCGATCGTGGCGCCTTCAATAAAATATTCATCGCCAATTTGAGTGGGCGGATAGATAAAGGGGAAGGAAAGTGCTGCCTGCAAATGCAGTGGGTCAATCTCGTTTTGTTTCCAGTTCGCCATTTTTCGCGTGGAAAGATTATAGGCATTTACGTAAAAGGCCGGAACGATCTCGGGTACTGCATCAAAGTTAATGATTTCCTCAATAAATGGCACGTGCGCGCAAAGTCCGGTGGAGGAAGTATTGAGATCGCTTGGGCAGGTGCAGGCCAACGCCAGTTCCGCACTATCCTTGAGCCATTGTGATAAAGGATCCTTCGCAGGCCAGTCCTTGAGTTGAGTGAATAATGGGTTCATGCCCAGCATCTGCCGATAGGCATCAGCCATGATGCCGGGCTTGTTGAAAACCTTGAAGTTGACCGGAAACTGTTGGTAGAGCGGATCTGCCACGCCCATCTCGGACAAGCCGCGCAAGGTAGAAACCGGATCGCCGTTCTTTGGTGCCAGATACATCAATCCCAACAGCGCCCCGGCGCCGGCGGTGGAGACGACGTCGAAGTGGATACCTAGTTCATGAAAAGCGACTAGCGCACCCGCTACGAGCGTGGCATTAGGTGCGCCACCACTGATGACAAGGGCGGAACGTGCCATGAGAGAACTCCTGCAAGATTAGATACAGCTTATAAGCTAGCAGGATGATGCTGGAATGAAAGTTATTTGTTGCGGTGCAACTTTTAATAAAGCGGGGGAGTGCCTTCGGGACGAGTTTTGAAGCGGCGGTGTAGCCAGTAATATTGCGACGGCAGTTCGCGCACGCGGTCCTCGATAAAACTATTCATACGTGCCGTGTCGGCAAGGACATCTCCTGAAGGGAAGTCATCCCATGCTGGGTAATAGCGCACTTTAAAGCCGGTGGGGGTCATTTCAGTGACCATTGGAATTACTTTGGCGTGGGCAAGTTGTGCCAGCCGGGGCAGTGCGGGGATTGTGGCAGTGGGGATGTTGAAAAAAGGGGTGAAAATGGATTCGCGTGGCCCGAGATCCTGATCCGGCAGGTAATAGAAGCAGCGGCCTTCTTTGAGCGCACGTACGCAGGCGCGAATTCCGTCACTGCGTTTGATGAGTAAGGGATTGTTGAAGCGGGTACGCGCGCGTAACAGGAGCTGATCGAATGCTCCAATACGCTGGGCAGAATACATGCTTGCGCCGCCGTAGTCGATGGTGTGGCGAATGCCGCCATAATCGATACCAAGAAAGTGTGGACCCAAAACAATGACTGGAAACTGCGCCTTGGCGGCAAGGTAATGTTCAATACCTTCAGTTTTAACCAGGCGTGCAATACGTTGAGGTGAGCCATAGAGCAAAATGCTGTAACCCAGCAGGGCGGATGCCAGTTCACGGAAATGGCGATGCAGCACTCGTCGGCGTTCAACCTCTGTCCAGTCCGGAAAGCAGATTTGCAGGTTGCGCAGACCAATATTGCGGCGGCGTTTCATTAGCAGGCAGAGGGTCTCACCTAAGACTGCACCCTTGATGCGCAAAAGGGGAAACGGCAGCCAATGCATTATCCAGAATAAAAGTGAGATTAACCGGGAATTCATTGGGCTTTACCTGAGGCAGGGATGTTTGGGCATGCGTTGTTGTAGCGGGAATGCCGTAACGAGAACATTAAAGCTTGGTAAATCAGCATGGAGTCTTTGATCGAAGAAACCGGCTATTGTAGCGATCTTTGCCGGGTGTTGCGCGGCCTGTGTTCAACCGCAAAACCGCGCTATAATCACTGCATAGTCAAGGAGCGCTGCGACGAGATTCCTCGCCAGGCTTGGCTTTCTCAAATAACGGCGCTCACGTCTTGGTTTTTTTTTGAAAAAGAAAAGAAGGCGTGATGCGTGCTATGAATTTCCTGACAAAGACCCTGTCTAAACCATTGCCGGCATTGTTGCTGGTAGCGCATACGCTTTATTTTGCCTAGCCCATGTCTGGCTGTGCAAGTTATTGAACAAGGAATAGATGCTTATGAAGGATTTCCTCTTTACTTCAGAATCGGTCTCGGAAGGCCATCCGGACAAAGTGGCAGACCAGATATCGGATGCGATTCTGGATGCGGTTATCGCACAGGACAGACATGCCCGTGTCGCGGCTGAAACCCTGGTCAATACCGGCTTGGTGGTGCTGGCTGGCGAAATCACCACACATGCCAATGTCGATTACATCCAGATTGCGCGCGATACTATTAAACGCATTGGTTACGATAGTTCCGATATTGGATTCGATTACAAGACCTGTGCCGTACTGGTCGCTTATGACAAGCAATCGCCCGATATTGCTCAGGGCGTGAATGAAGGACAAGGGTTGGATCTGGATCAGGGCGCTGGCGACCAAGGGCTGATGTTTGGTTATGCTTGCGACGAGACTTCGCAATTAATGCCGGCGCCGATCTACTATGCACATCGTCTGGTACAGAGACAATCTGAGCTGCGTAAAGATGGTCGTCTGCCTTGGTTGCGTCCCGATGCAAAGTCGCAAGTGACCTTGCGCTATGACGCGGAAACGGGACAAATTCTCGAAGTGGATACCATTGTATTGTCTACTCAGCATCACCCGGATATTTCACATGCCCAGCTCTCCGAGTTGGTGATTGAAGAAATTATCAAGCCGGTGATGCCGAAAGAGTGGATGAAAAATCCGAAGTATCTGGTCAATCCGACGGGACGATTTGTGATCGGCGGTCCGATGGGCGATTGTGGTCTAACGGGCCGAAAAATCATTGTCGATACCTACGGTGGCGCAGCCCCGCATGGTGGTGGCGCATTCTCCGGCAAGGATCCCTCCAAGGTTGACCGTTCTGCGGCCTACGCTGGCCGTTATGTCGCGAAAAACATCGTTGCTGCCGGTATTGCCAAGCAGTGTGAAGTGCAAGTGGCTTATGCCATCGGCGTGGCCAATCCGGTTTCGATCATGGTGGATACCTGGGGTACCAGCAAGTTCAGCAATGACGAAATTGTGGCGCTTATCAAACGTAACTTCGATCTGCGTCCGAAGGCGATCATTCAGCAACTTGATCTACTGCGCCCGATTTATACACGTACTGCAGCCTATGGGCATTTTGGTCGAGACGAACCAGACTTTAGCTGGGAACGTACTGACAAAGTTGAGCAACTTAAGGCTGATGCAGGCCTTTAAGACGAGATTGCAGGCGATATAAAGGGAGCTGTTTCCTTCCCTGATTGCTGATAAACATCGAGAGCCCTGGCAATACGCTGGGGCTTTTGATCTTATATAAGACTTTTATAAGACTTTTATAAGACTTTGTAAGAAATAAACCCCCGCATTTCGCAATGCGGGGGTTCGTCAACTGTCTGAAACGGGATGGCATTTCCCACCATCCCGTTTACTGGCCAAGTGAAGTTCAGCTTTTGAACATCTGGTGTGGAATCAATTTCCAGTAGTCTTCCTGAGTTGCATCGTTCAGGCAAGCCTCGATGATCTTGCGGCCCAGCGGGTCAAGATCTTCGGTGAGGTAAGGCTTCAGTTCGCGCTTGAAGAATTCGCGCCACTGGCGTGCGCCTTCCTCGTACACTTCCTCGCCACCCTCAAATTGTTTTTCCACATGCAACAGCACTGGCGGAATCATCGAACCTTCCACCATAAGCTGGCGCGGTACATAACCCAGCAGGGCGCAGGGGGTTTCCACCAATTGATCCTTGCTGAAGCGGGCGCTGCCTCGACGCGCCAGATATTCGCGCGCGATCCATTCGGACATGAAACCCACATGCCAGGCACCAATGTACTGGTTCGGAATCAGCACGTGGCGAGTTTCCGTATTGGAGACAATCTGGCGCAGCAGCAGGTTGGCCTGGTCGACGCGACGGCCGGTGCAGAATGCCCAGTAGGAACCCACGCCTTCCGACTGCATACCCTTGGAATCCTGAATGCTGGGATTGGCATGGCCACGCGGCGCAACCAAACGCCACAGCCAGGCTAGCGCAGGCGACAGGATATGCAGCATGCCGACGATGCCGTACTGCTGGCTACCCTTGTGGGTCGGCGGGCAACGCACGCCAAAGCTGCGAATATTGACTGTTGCCGGACCGGTGGAGATGCCGTCGATCATGTCGCGCGGAATAATGACGCGCGGGTTGGTGCAGGGCTTGCCCGGCGCATCTTCAGCATGCTCCCACAGCAGGCACTGGCCACCCGGGATGATGTAGTGGTTGAGGAACACCAGCGGACGGGTTGGCTTCATGCACAGCCGTTCCAGATGCGGGTCGGTACCATAGCCCTTGATGTGGTCAACGCGCACGAACCAGCCGTTCTCGGCATCCATCACGTTCAGCTTGGTCTGGCCGTCGTTAAAGCTCGGGTGGGCGCAGGCCATATCGTCTGCCATCGGGTTGAGATGACAACCTTCCGGCAACACCAGCGTGCGTTCTTCACCAGTCACCACATTCTTGCCCAAGAGCAGGCGACCATCTTCCATGCGATGGATATGCTCGGTCATTTCGCTCTTGCCGCCACCGGATGCGCCTTCGTGCATGATGGTCAACTGGTTGTCGTAAGGCGTGACAACGCCGACGGCCGCACAGTGATTGGTAGTCCAGCCTTCGCGCTCGCCGATGTCGAGCAACATCGAGTAAACGCCCTTCTTGGCGCTGGGTCCCGGATACAGGTTGTAAGCGTAAATTTCCTGATGAGTCTGGGTGCGAGCATGTACCACTACCTGCTTGCCATCGTAGTGGGTATGACGGAACGGCGGAGCAATGAACAGCACGCCACCGTCGAGCTTGAAATCGGAAGGCACTGCGCTATTTGCGATCATGCCTTGCAGATCCGCGAGCGCGCCAGCAAAGAAGGCAGCCTGCTTCGGGCAAATCAGCAGCGCGCCATATCCAAGCTCATCCGGGCCGGCAAAGAAGGGCACGACGACCAGCTCCTGGGTCTTGAGCCAGTCCAGCGTCTTTTGCCGCATCTTGTCGAATTTCTCGCCAAAACGCTCAAGGTAAGTTGGTTTGTCGGTCGGCAATGAATCGCCGATAACCATGGCATCCGGATCACGGCGACGCATGCGCGTATCAGGAAAATTCACCACCAGGCCATTACGCGCCTTGGTGACCACGGCCTCGACGACCGGGCCATGACCCGGGACCTCGAAGACAGTTTCGTATTCGCCCTTGTCTTCCCGGTTGGCATGATTCCAATCGGTGGTGCCTGCTTCGCGACCGAGCGCCCAGTTCAACAAGTCTTCGCGGCTTTCAGCCACATGCAGTGCTGGCGCAGCGCTCAACACTTCAATGACATGCGCGGGTAAACCGAGCGATGTCCAGTCCTTTTTGAAATCAATCATACGAATCGTGTGGTCCATAGCTGAATGTCCAGGTGAAAACCCTACAAATGCCCGGGTGAGTGAAAGCCCTACTTGACGTTAGATTGGCGAGTGGAGAGCAAAATTTGTATTTTAGCGGCTAAGTGCTTGCGTTGTCAGCTACAAACAGGGCGCTTGTCCGGCATTTCCCTTAAAAAAAGTAGGCTATTCCAGCTAAGAAACCGTCTTAGATATTTGCGAAAAATTGGCTCCTGCACACGGGGCAATTTGCATGGCCATCGAATTCGACCCGTCAGGCGCACGAATCGATCAAGGCGGCGGCATTGAACTGTTATAAATCACACGATTTTATCGGCACCTTGGCGAGAGCAGCGCTAAAATGCCGACTGTCGCCATTTTCTCTTTCTAAAGCTGCCCATGCATACCGCTGATTTCGTCGAATGGTTCCGTCAGGCCGCACCCTATATTCATGCTTTTCGTGGCCGAACCTTCGTTATCGCCCTGGGTGGCGACGTCGTACGTGACGGAAAATTTTTCCAGCTCACGTACGATATCAACTTGCTGACCAGCCTCGGGGTACGGCTGATAGTCGTGCACGGTGCCCGTCCGCAGATCGAAACAAGACTGGCGGAACGTGGGCTGGAAACGACCTATCACCACGGTTTACGCGTTACCGATGCCTCGGCACTGGAATGCGTGATTCAAGCTGTCGGCCAGGTACGGGTCGAGATTGAATCGCTGTTGTCGATGGGGATGCCCAATTCGCCAATGGCCAATGCCGATATCCGCGTCTCTGCCGGGAACTTCATCACGGCACAGCCAATGGGCGTTCGCGATGGTGTGGACATGTTGTATACCGGCGAGGTGCGCAAGGTGGATACCACCGCCATTGGCTATCGCCTGGACGATGGTGAGATGGTGCTGCTTTCCACGATTGGCTATTCGCCGACCGGGGAAGTCTTCAATCTTCCGCTGGAAGACGTGGCGACCAGCACTGCGATGGCACTCAAAGCCGATAAGTTGATCTTTCTGTTTGACCAACCCGGCGTGGTGTCTCCAGAGGGTGAATTGCTGACAGAGCTCAATGCCGTTGAGGCGGAGCAGCTACTTACTACGCACCCCAATCCACACGAAGACATCAAGCTCTACCTGCCTTGCGCAATACGTGCGGTACGCCACGGGGTGAAACGGGCCCACTTGATCAGTCATCACTTTGATGGTTCGCTGCTGATGGAATTGTTCACGCGGGATGGTATCGGCACGATGCTTTCGCATGAATCACTGGAAACGTTGCGCGAAGCCACTATTGACGATGTCGGTGGCATGTTGGCACTGATCGAGCCATTGGAAGACCAGGGCGTGCTTGTCAAACGCGGGCGCGAACTGATCGAGCGCGAAATCCATCGTTATTCGGTTCAAGAGCACGACGGAAAAATTGTCGGCTGCGTGGCCATGCATCCCTTCCTGGAAAACCGTATGGCCGAAATGGCTTGTCTGGTGGTGGATCCAGCCTACCGCGAAGAAGACCGCGGCGAGCAGTTGCTCAAGCATATCGAGCAACAAGCCCGCAGCCTGGGCGTGCGAAAACTCTTCGTCCTCACCACGCGGACCGCCCATTGGTTTGTCGAGCGCGGCTTCGCCCCTGCCACGGTTGAGGATTTACCGATCGAGCGCAAGCGCCTCTACAATTACCAACGCCGATCGAAAGTATTCATTAAACAGATCGCCATCTGATTTAAGCTTTACGCACATGCCCAACGCAAGCGTGGGCATGTGCAACCGATTTTGGATCTGTGCTTCAGTAGGTCTGGTCCCAGCGACAAGACAGCCGCAATGCGCAATTGATCAGACCGACCATGCTGTAGGTTTGGACGAAATTTCCCCACTGTTCCTTGCTGGCACTGCAATAGTCTTCAGCCAACAATCCTAAGGGATTGCAGCAGCCGAGCAGGGTTTCAAAGGTGTGCCGGGCTTCCTCTTTGCGTCCCAGTGCCTGCAAGGCATATACATACCAGAAGGTACACACCACAAAGGCATTGTCGGGTGAGCCGAAATCATCCTTTTCTACATAGCGATAGATAAAGTCACCTTGTTTTAGCTCAGCTTCAATAGCCGCCACGGTGGAGATAAAGCGTGGGTCACTGGCCGACAAGAAACCGAATTCATGCAGCAGCAGCATACTGGCATCCAACGAATCACCTCCCCACGATGCCAGGAATGCCTGCTTTTCTTCGCTCCAGGCCTGTGTGCAGATCACCTTGTGAATCCGGTCCGCTTCTTCTCGCCAATAATTTTCCCGCTCGATCAATTTCAACTGTCGAGCAATCCGTGAGAGACGATCACAGGCGGCCCAGCACATCACACTGGAATAGGTGTGCACGCGTTTTTTGCCGCGAAGCTCCCAGATGCCGGCATCCGGCTGATCGAAATGGGCCAACGCTTGCAGGCCCAGCGGTTCCAGCCGGTGAAACAGACTGGCATCGCCGCGCCGAAACAAGCGGTGATCGAAAAACATATGCGTCGCGGAAAGAATGGCCGAGCCATAGACATCGTGCTGGACTTGCTGATAGGCAAGATTTCCCACCCGAACCGGCCCCATGCCGCGATAGCCGGCCAGCTCGGGCGCAATAATTTCCTCTAAACGCTCTTCTCCGCTGATGCTATAGACCGGCTTCAGCAAACCATGCTCGTCGCCCGCAGCCACATTCAGGATATAACCCAGATATTTTTCCATCGTACTGGTTGCCCCGAGACGGTTCAGGGCATTCACCACGAAATAACCGTCACGCAACCAGCAATAGCGGTAATCCCAATTCCGTCCGGAATCGGCATGCTCAGGGATCGATGTTGTCATGGCGGCCACAATGGCGCCGGTGTCTTCGTACGCATTGAGTTGCAGGGTGATGGCGGCTCGAATCACTTCATCTTGCCATTCGACCGGGACAAACAGACTTCGTACCCATTCATGCCAATAGGTCTGCGTATCTTCAAGAAAGCGCCGTCCGACCGCACCTACGGATTCATGCAATGTTTCATCTGTACCCAGTACAAAGGTCACGGTATCGTCGATGAATATGGGCCGTTCTTCCTGAATCGCGGAGATGGACGCATCGGTTGTCAAGCGAACGGCCATTGCCGGCCCCACGTAACGGATATGGTGGCTACCAATGGTCACTTCCGGATCAAGTTGCCCGTAATTGAACAGTGGGTGACTGCGTACAATCATGCGCGGCGTGCCGGAAATTTTCCGAACACGGCGAATCAACATCATGGGGTGGAATATTCGACCATATAGTCTGAATCGTGGCGCAAAATCACAAAGTTCTAAACAGCCACCTTGGCTGTCATATAGTCGGGTGGTCAGAACCGCGGAATTGGTCTCATAGTGCTGCTCGGCATGCGAAAAGTTGACGAGGTCAATGCCAAAAGCCCCGCGACCCGACTCATATTCATCAGGTTGGAGCAGATTGCAAAACAGGGGGTCTCCATCAAAGCGTGGAAAGCAACTCCAGACGATTTTCCCTCGCTCATCAATTAGCGCACTGATCGCTCCGTTGCCAATGATTCCCAGATTCAAATTGCTCATGGTCTGTTCCTTTCGCATGCTATAAATAGGTCTCCGCGCCAGAATTTCTTGCATGCCATACCGGCAGTCGCACCATCTCGCAGATGACAAAATGCATTTGCACAAATATAATATGGCAAAGTAATCTCTTCGTGTAGACAAAATCACTGGTTTTATTGCTCAACTCATCGAGTGCATGAACGCCCCCCATTCCCCCCATAAGATGCGCCACGCCCGTCTCGGAGTCGCTGCCATGAATACCTTTCGATTGCAATTTCGCTTTCTTGCGCCCTTGTTTTTAGTGATCGCGGCAACCGCTTATTTGACCGTGCCATTGGTCGATCAACTTTCTTTGCGCTGGACGGTGCGCGATCTCAACAGCCGCTCGCAACTGATTGCCAACACCATTAGCGACAATGTCTTCGACGCAGTCACCAGTCTGGATCATGTTCGCTTGGACAGTATTTTCAATCGTTTAATCATGGACGAACGCGTGCTTGGCGTGGGTATTTGCGACCACGATGGACAACTTTCGGAAAAAACCGCGGGGTTCCCGGATGGCATCAGTTGCAGTGTGGCGGATGCCGTTGCCAAAAAAAGCTCCCCCACTCTGAAGCTAACCCGTGGTTCTGTTCACATCGCGGTAGAGCCACTGGATCGTGGAGTGTTAAGTCTGGGTGAACTCATTCTGGTACACGACCTGAGCTATGCCGAAAAGCGCGGCGAAGATACGCGCCGCTACCTGATTCTATTTTTTGTCATCCTGGGCAGTGTCATCGCGCTGATCACCGTAATCACGGCACACCTGAGTCTGCGTGGCTGGGTCGCCGGGGCTCGTGCACTCATGCGCGGAGAAGGTTTACTCAAACCCTTTGAGACCTCTTCTCCTGAACTTCAGCCTCTGGCGCAGGATTTGCGTGCCATGTTGCGCGAGCTGGAAGAGGAACGGCGCAGCCGGGAAAGTCCACAAGACTTATGGACTCCGGAAAAGCTGCGCGATTTGCTGCATGCGGACCTGCGCGGAGATGAAGTGCTCGTAGTCTCGAATCGCGAACCCTACATTCACGAAAATACACCCGATGGCATTGTCGTTAAACGCCCGGCCAGTGGTCTGGTTACTGCAGTCGAGCCGGTCATGCGCGCTTGCTCAGGCACCTGGATTGCCCATGGCAGCGGCTCTGCGGATCGGTTGGTTGTGGATAGCAATGACACGGTGCAGGTTCCACCGGACAAACCGTCCTACTCGCTCAAGCGTGTCTGGTTGACCAAGGAAGAAGAGGAAGGTTACTACTACGGTTTTGCCAATGAGGGTTTGTGGCCACTTTGTCATATTGCCCATGTGCGTCCCGTTTTCCGCGTTTCCGATTGGGAATACTACAAGGCAGTTAACCAACGCTTCGCCGATAAGGTCATTGCCTCGGCGCGCACTGACGATCCCGTTATCCTGGTTCAGGATTACCATTTTGCACTGCTACCCCAGATGATCCGGGAACGTCTTCCGCGTGCCACGATCATTACCTTCTGGCATATTCCGTGGCCCAATCCAGAGTCGTTCAGCATCTGCCCTTGGCGAGCAGAATTGCTGCGCGGGATGTTAGGCAGCAGCATTTTGGGATTTCACACCCGCTATCATTGCAAAAATTTTATTGAAACGGTCGATCGCTTCCTGGAAACCCGGATTGAGCACGAGCATTCGATTATCAGGCTGGACAATCGGGAAACGCTGGTAAAAAGCTATCCCATCTCGATTCATTGGCCTGATGAAGCGGAAGAAGCCAGCTGGCCTTCGATTGAAGATTGCCGAAGTGAGTTGCGCCAACGTTTTGGACTTTCTGCCTCGCATCAGGTTGCCATCGGTGTTGACCGTTTCGATTACACCAAGGGTATTCTTGAACGTGCCAATGCGGTTGAGCGCATGCTGGAAAAACACCCGGACATGATTGGTAAATTTTCATTGATCCAGGTGGCAGCGCCTTCACGCAGCTCATTGGATGAATACCGGTATTTTCAGGAGCGGTTACTGCAGCGCGTCGAAGAAATCAATCAGCGTTTTGGCAATGAAAGCTACAAGCCGTTTATTCTGCTGGCGGAGCATCAGGGAAGCAACGTACTTACTCGCTATTTCCGTGGCGCGGAAGCTTGCGTAGTCACCAGCTTGCATGACGGAATGAATCTGGTCAGCAAGGAGTTCATCTCTAGCCGTAACGATCTCGCTGGCGTGTTGATCTTAAGTCAATTTGCCGGGGCTGCCGGTGAACTGCCCGAGGCGCTCATCGTCAATCCTTACCATGTTGAAGAAACGGCGGATGCCTTGTATCGCGCGATGACCATGCCCGAGGGCGAACAGCGTGAACGCATGCGCAATCTGCGTACCACCGTCCGCGAGCGCAACGTCTATCGCTGGGCTGGCCACATGTTGCAGGATGCCGCGCGATCCAGACGTAGAGAACGCATCGAAGCGCGTCTGCTTTCGCACTCGGAGAACTGTTGATGAAATACATTTTTTCGCCGCATGGCGAGCATGCTTTGATTGATTTTATCGACAACCAAACTTTATTGGCTTTCGATTTTGATGGCACGCTGGCACCCATCGTTCCCCGGCCAGAAGATGCCTGCGCGCCGACGAGCATGGGTCGAGCCATGACCCATCTGACCGAAGTTGCCACTGTGGCTGTGATCACCGGTCGGGCCATTAGCGATGTCCGGGCTCGGCTCAATTTCGAACCCAAATATATCGTCGGCAATCATGGCGCCGAAGGCATTCCCGGATTAACCGATAAGACCGGCGATTCAGCTGAAATTGCCGTCTGGGAACGGCAGATTCTTGCGGCATGGCATACGCTTCCGCAAGGCGTCAAGATGGAAAACAAGCAGCATTCACTGTCTTTGCACTACCGCATGACCAGCAATCGGGATGAAGCCAAATTGGCTCTTCACGCTTTGCTCAATCAGCTCCAGCCCAGCCCGAGAATCATCGGCGGGAAGTGCGTAGTCAATTTGTTACCGGAAAATTCCAATGACAAATTTGATGCCCTGCTTGCACTGCAACGTACGGAAAGATCAAGCAAGGCACTTTTTGTTGGCGACGATGAAACCGACGAAGTCGTGTTCCGAAAAGCGTTACCTGACTGGCTGACCATACGTGTCGGGCAAAAAGACAACTCAGCGGCTTCTTTTTACCTCAATAGCCAGAGTGAAATGGCACTCCTGGTCCAGCGCATAGACCGCTTGATCCGAGCCCATAAGTAGGAAATAAGCGATGAACTATTTTCAGCGACTGCTCCAGAAAAATACGTTGGAAGATCTGCTGATTGCCGGCGGGATGACTTTAATTTTCTTCGGCATCCTTTTTGTAATCCGTGCAATCATCGTAAAAAAACTCTTTCAGTGGTCCCGCCGAAGTGCCACGCACTGGGATGACCTGTTCGCGGATGTGGTCGCCTCTACCCATAGCCTGTCGCTGCTGGCAGTGGCGCTCATTGTGCCGATCAGCACCCTGGAAATCACGCCCCGTCTAGAGCTGGCCATTCAGCATGGTTTTACTTTGGTGCTGTTGTTTCAAATCGGGCTATGGGGACACCGCGCTATTCGCGGTTGGCGCAATACCTTGGTCAAGAAACACCAGGAAGCCAATAATGGCAGCGCAGCCACCAATTACAGCATCATTGCTTTCCTGACCGAGACTGTGTTGTGGATTATTCTGACATTGCTGGTGTTGGATAACTTCGGCTTCAACATCACGACGCTCGTCGCTAGTCTGGGCATTGGAGGCATTGCCATTGCCTTGGCGGTGCAGAATATTCTGGGCGATCTCTTTGCCTCGTTATCCATTTCATTGGACAAACCTTTTGTTACCGGCGATTTCATTATCGTTGATGATCTGATGGGTACCGTCAAACATGTCGGACTCAAAACTACCCGCATTCAAAGTCTGAATGGTGAAGAACTCGTTTTTTCCAATACGGATCTACTCAAAAGTCGCATCAGGAATTACAAACGCATGACCGAGCGCCGGGTGGTCTTTGAGATTGGTTTGGTTTTTGGGACCACCCCGGCACAACTGGTGCGAACCAACGAAATCATCCGCGCAGTGGCTAGTGCCCAATCCGGCATCCGCCTTGATCGGACCCATTTCAAGAAAATTGGCGCCAGCAGTTTGGATTTTGAGGTGGTTTACTATGTTCTGGATCCGGACTACACCCGGTTCATGGACATCCAGCAAAACATCAATCTACAACTCATCGAACACCTTGCGGCCGAAGGCATCGACTTTGCTTTCCCGACACAGACGCTTCACATCGCATCAATGCCATTAAAAACAGCACTAGCAACATGAGTATTCATCGGCAGGTACGCTAGAATGCCATCCGCAATCCATTTGCTCGAAACTATTTAATCATGAAAACGACAACAACCATCGCCCCGCCCCCAGACCACAGTCTGGATATGGAAGTCTTGCGACAATTCCGGATGATTTTCAAATCAGTCCGCAAACATTTCCAATCGATAGAAGACAAGCTGGGGATTAGCGGCTCCCTGCTTTGGGCGCTGTCTGCCGTCGCCAATACGCCTGGCATTAGTGTCACTGCGCTGGCTCAATCCATGTCCGTCCATCAGTCGACAGCCAGCAACATCATCGCCAAACTGGTGGAATTGGATTTTGTGCGTAAAGAGCGCACGGAAACCGACAGTCGCGTCACAGGCCTATTTGTCACGCCCCATGGCGAGGAGCAATTGCACCAAGCCCCCGGTCCTGTTCGCGGTTTATTGCCCGACGCATTGGATAAATTGCCCTACCGGACCTTGCGCGATCTGAATCAGAATTTGCAAGTACTGCTGGAGCAAATGGAAGCCCTTGAGGCCCAGGGCAGTGAAACGCCGCTCGCGGATATTTAAGCCGCGCATAACTATTTCCAATACATAAAACTCTTTGCCGAGTACATCATGCGCCATTTCTATAGATCGATATATCGTCACCGCCTGACAGATCGTTCTGCCTGGAAAGAACGCGCCGTCATCTGGATCGCAGCCGCCGTCACGGGTTTGGTCGTGGTTTTGTTTTCACGCCTGACCGAATATGCCATCCGGTTTTTTAGTACTACCGTCCACCAATACGGTTGGTTCCCCTTGCTGATTTGCCCGGCTGCTGGTGTCTCGATCGTATGGTTAACCCGTAAATATTTTCCCGGCGCAGAAGGTAGCGGTATTCCGCAAGTGATTGCTGCCTTGCGTGAGGAAACGTCAAGCGAGCAAATCGGCTTGTTTGTGTCATTGCGAATTGCATTCGGGAAAATCCTGCTAGGAATTGCAGGACTGGCCGCCGGATTTTCAATTGGCAGAGAAGGGCCATCCGTTCAAGTCGGCGCAAGTGTCATGCACGCGTTCAGGCGTTTTTTGCCGACTTACTCGCAACGTTATACCAAGCATCTCATCCTGGCCGGTGGCGCTGCGGGTATTGCTGCAGCCTTTAATACCCCACTTGCAGGGATCGTATTCGCCATCGAAGAACTCGGAAAACGCTTTGAGGAAAAAACTAACGGCGTGTTGATCTCGGCCATTGTTCTGGCGGGTCTGATTTCGATTTCATTTCAGGGGAACTACATCTATTTTGGTCGCCTCGCCGTATCCGATGTGACCTATCGTATTCTCTGGCCTGCGCTGGTCTGCGCTCTTATTTGCGGCTTGGCGGGTGGCCTATTCAGCCAGATGCTGGTCAAGGGCGCCCAGCCTGGAAAGGACTGGCTGGGGCGCCAAAGAAGGGCACATCCCTACCGTTGGGCTGGTTTTTGTGGCCTGATGGTAGCCCTGTTAGGCATGGTCACCAGCGGCGCCTCGTTCGGTTCTGGTTATCTCTTTACGCAAGGGGCACTGGAAGGCAACTGGAGCATGCCTTGGTTCTATGCACCCGTGAAGTTTGCTGCAACGGTCTTTTCTTTCCTGAGCGGAATGCCCGGTGGGATTTTTGCCCCCTGCCTTGCCATTGGCGTGGGTATCGGCGTCGATGTACACAATCTCTTTGCCGCCACAAATGCACTATCGATTTATGCATTATGCATGGCGGGCTTTCTGGCTGCGGTTACGCAAGCGCCACTGACCTCATTTATCATCGTGATGGAAATGATTGACGGGCATGAAATGGTCATCAGCCTGATGGCAGTCGCGATGTTGGCATCACTGATTTCGCGTCTGTTTGGAATGCCTCTTTATAGCGCTTTGGCTGATTTACAGCTCACCCGTTGCGAGGTAAAACCAGTGTTACCACCAGCGAATGAACAGTAATGAATGAAACAGGCGGCCGTTGGCCGCCTGTTCACCCCTTGCATCAATCTGAATATCGATTACTTCTGCCCTTGGATTTCAATTTCCACGCGACGATCCGGTGCCAGGCATTCAATCAATTTCTTGCGTGGATGGACCTTGTTGCAGGTATTGCCAGTAACGGGATTGGCTTTGCCTAATCCTTCGGTCTGTATTTTGTTTTCTTGCGTACCCTTGGCGGTCAAATAATCCGCGACCGTATCGGCACGAGCTTTGGATAGTTTCAGGTTGTATTTTTCAGTCCCGATTCGGTCGGCATATCCGGTCACCTTGGCAAAACCAATTTGCGGATCATCCTTTTTGACTTCGTCATACAAAGAATCAAGTGCCTTTTTTCCATCAGGCTTCAGAACAGCCTTATCAAAATCAAACAATACATCCGCTTTCAAGGTAAAGACCTTGGGCGGAGGCGGAGGTTCTGTCTTTGCTGGCTCAGGCATAGGGGCCGGTTCTGGTGTGGCTGCAACGGGGGCAGGGGGGACGGGTTTCACATAGCCATCACATCCTTCCACTGTAGCGGCTTCCGGAGTCCACGTGCCGGTATGCCAGCATTCGCCAAAACTATTTTTCCATACGGGCTCGGCTGTTGCGCCCTGAACATATGCTTCGATACCCGCATAAGATACGGTGCTCACTCCGGCAAACACGGCTGATACGATAAAACTTATTAAAAGTTTCTTAGACATATTGCCCCCCATACACAGGATTGAAAAATCATACATACAAATAGCTTTGCTTGTTTGTATGCTCTACTTGGTTAACGCTAGGCTCGTTTCCGGATAGGTTGGTTTTGTTTGGGCACAAATGACCGATGAATGGTAGGTCCATACCCCAAGGGCGTTATTTTTCAGATCGGGCGATGTGAAGTTAAGTATTTGTTTATTGATATTTATTTTGAATAAACGTAATGCAATCTATAGAAGTTGTCGATTTATTGAGGCTTGACGATTTGTGGCTTCTACCCAAGTAAATCGTTGTGGCAACGCACAAATTCATTCGCTTTAACTGGATGAATAATAGTTCAGTTCCTATATTTGAAACGCGGTTTTAAATATAGGGGGTAAACATCATGAGCTTAGGCTGCGGCAACACATTGGCATGCTGAAATTTCCTGATTTCATCAAATCGCTTACAGCAGGGGAACTCAATAGTCAGGCCTGAATAATTTTCAATGCAATGATTTTTAATGGGAAAATGACTTGGATCGAGGCATGGATTTGCAAGAAATCATTAAAATTGCCCTGATTTCTTGCAAATTCTGAGTACAACATGGCCCCGAAATCGCCCACG
>JARLJJ010000186.1 GCA_031291275.1 Formivibrio sp. | reverse complement strand
TTCGCGCTGGCTAGTTACTATCCTTGCTGGGTTGATCCCGCTTCTGGCGGGCGCAGCGTCACAGCAGCCATCGAATAGTGAGCGGCCGAGTGTTGGCGGCCCTCAGGCCAAAGTCACCAATCCGCATGGGCCCCTCTCCATACCCTGTCAGAACTGCCATACCTACACCAGTTGGAAGCCTATTCGATCCAATCCCGAATTCAATCACGACCAAACAGGTTATCCGTTGCGGGGAATGCATGAGAAGTTGGCCTGCACGCAGTGCCACACCAGTCTCGTATTCAAGAACGTAAGCGCGCACTGCGCGGATTGCCACGCCGACATCCATCGCCGTCAGTTCGGCGCCAATTGCGAAAGTTGCCACACCGTGAAGGGTTGGCAAGTCTCCTTGAAGGACATTCGTGACCATCAGAATCGCTTTCCGCTGATTGGCGCGCATGCTCTGCTGCAATGCGACGACTGTCACAAAAACGCCGCTGCCGGTCAATTCGCCGGCTTGTCGACCGCCTGCTATACCTGCCATCAAAAGGACTTTCAAACCCCTGTGATCAACCACGTTGCGGCGGGTTTCCCGACAACCTGCGAGTCCTGCCACACCATGGACACCTGGTTCAACGCCAAGTTCGACCACTCGAAGGCCACAGGCTACGCGCTCACTGGCGCACACGCCACTCTGCCCTGTGCGGCATGTCACCTCAACAACGTATTCCAGGGCACGCCGGCCACCTGTTATGCCTGCCACACCACCGACTTCGTGAACAGCAACAATCCGCCGCACGTTCAGCTTGGCTTCCCGCACGATTGCTCCACATGTCACTCGACGGTCGACTGGCTCAACGCAAAATTTGATCACACGGTCTATGCCAACTATCCGCTCACGGGTGCACATGCCGCGGTGACCTGTGCGCAATGCCATACGAACAACAACTACGTTTCCACACCCACCGCCTGCTACGCCTGCCATCAAGCGGATTTCACCGGCGCCACAAGTCCCAATCACGTTGCTTCTGGCTTCCCAACGGATTGTTCAATATGCCACACCACCAACGGCTGGAGTCCATCGACATTCAATCACTCAACCGGAGCCTTCCCGTTGACCGGCGCTCATCTCACGGTGCCCTGCGCGCAATGCCACACAAACAACAACTACACAACCGTACCCACGGATTGCTACTCCTGCCACACGGCCGATTACACCGGAGCCACCAACCCTAATCACGTCAGTGCCGGTTTCCCCACCACTTGTGCCACGTGTCATAACACCTCGTCCTGGACGCAGGCCACCTTCAATCACAACAACACGTCCTTCCCACTCACCGGCGCACACGTCACCGTTGCCTGCGCGCAGTGCCACGTGAACAACAACTACACAACCCTTCCCACCGCGTGCTACGGATGCCAGCAAGCAGATTTCACCGGCGCTACAAATCCCAATCACGTTTCGTCAGGCTTCCCAACGGACTGCACGCTTTGTCACACCACCACCCCTTGGAGCCCGTCCTCGTTCAATCACGCCGCGGTATTCCCGCTCACCGGCGCGCACGCCGCGGTCGCTTGCGCGCAATGCCACAC
>JARLJJ010000185.1 GCA_031291275.1 Formivibrio sp. | reverse complement strand
GAAATCAACAATGTAATCCGCGCTGAGTTGCAGGTATTCGGCGTCGTCTCCAAAGAGAATCACAGCATGAGCGTGCTCACGCCGCGATCCGGTATGACCAGCGTTGATCGAAGCTGGGCAGCGCGATACCAGCCCGACGACGTTCTTCATTACACGCGGGGCAGCAAAGAACAGGGCATAGAGCGGGGCAGCTATGCAACCGTGGTCTCCGCCAACCACAAAGAGAACCAGATCCCCGTCCAGAAGCCAGACGGCCAGCAAGCAACCTATGACCCAAAGCGGTTGCAGGGCATAGCGGCTTACCGTGAGATTGACCGCGATTTTGCTCAGGGCGACCGCATCCAGTTCACAGCCAACAACCGCGAGCTTGCCGTTTCAAACCGCTATATGGGAACCATCGAACAGATCGACAGCAACCAGGTCAGCGTGAAAATGGACGGCGCGAAAGAGCGCACCATCACTTTCGACACCGCGCAAATGTGGCACTTCGATCATGGCTACGCAGTGACCTCGCACAGTTCCCAGTGCCTCACCGCAGACCGGGTTTTGGTGAATATGGACACGAAAGTTTACCCGGAACTCATCAATACCCGCTTCGCCTACGTCTCCATATCCCGCGCTTCGGAGGACGTGCGGATTTACACCAATGACGTTGCTGTCCTGAGTGAACGCCTCAGCACCGACGTGACAAAGACCTCAGCCGTAGACCTTCAAAACACCATGTCGAACCAACCCACAACCAGCAAACCCAGACCAAGGAGCCACCCATGACCAACAGCAGAGAGCATTCGCAAGAGGAACTTCGCCGTCAGATTCTTGCCGAGACGATTATTCACGCACCCGAAAACATCAGCGCCACTGCCGACATCGAGCACCGGCACAACGCTCCAATCCAAACAGCCCTGTCAAACGAAGCACCAGACTACGAGTGGAAGCGCGAGACCGGTGAGGTCCAGAGCTACCAGCAAACCCACGCTGGAAGCTGGCTGCACATCGACACTCAAGGCCAGTTCTACGACCGCCAGGCGCAGCCGGTAACGCGAGAAGCTGCGCTTGAGCAAGATGGCCTTTCAAACCACCAACAGCCCGTCCATGACGGCCAAACGCAATCGAGAAGTGGCCCAGACACTATCTACGATCAAGGCAGTAAGTATCCACCGGCAGAGCCGGTGGCTTTACGGTTGCTGGCCCCTCAAAGGGGCCTTTTCGCAACCGTCCGAAGCAAAAGCAAGAACAAAAGCAAAAGCATCGTACAGTTGTCTTCACTGCCACAGCACTGGCAATTCGAGGGAGAACATACTCCCGGAATTCTCAAAGTTCTACTGCCACCCCGGCAGAGCCGGGGGATCTCCCTTTTGGATTAGTCTTTGAGGGGCACAAAACAGTTGCCGTGCATCACTTTGGCCGGAACATAGGCCATTGGTCGATCAGACTGTGTTGGTAGCTGGAATCAGCCACTATCCCGACAAAACACCCCAGTCCTTCGTGAACAATCTTGAAGAGCAGAAGTGAGGTGGTCCCAGTTGTATGAACAGCTTTCGTCGAGTTTCAAGTCGAAGTTCTGTTTTTGGGTTCAGGCTGCCAGGGTTGCTGGCAGCCGGTTGAAGTATACCTGATCAGGCGTTTGCGCTTTCAGGCTGGAGTAGGGGCGGATCGAGTTGTAGAACCCGATGTATTTTGCGATTCGCTCGCGCGAAATGGTCAAGGAAGAGCG
>JARLJJ010000018.1 GCA_031291275.1 Formivibrio sp. | reverse complement strand
TGACCGGCATCAAGATCAAGGACATGATGATAGAAGGATGGCTGTTTCTTCTCATGCTATTGCTTCTGTTGCTGAGTATCACACTGTTCCCGCAGATCGTGCTCTGGCTGCCTCAGTCCATGGGCTATGTTACAAATTAAAATGCACCTGGAATCGAAACAGGGGTTCACCAACCCCTGTTTCGAATACAATTAAAAATTAAATTGATACATACCCAATGTGAACAAATACACCCGACTCACTATTGATGACATTGCCCAACTGGCCGGGGTTTCGCGAACCACTGCCAGCATGGTCCTCAATGGTCGAGCAGAAGAATTTCGAATCTCAGCCCGCACCAAGCAACGAGTATTGGATGTAGCAAGCGAGCACCATTTCCAGCCTTCACATTCGGCCAGAACGCTACGTTCAGGCTGCAGCAATACATTGGGATTGATTGTCCCCGAGCTTACCAACTTCGCTCATGCCAGCCTGGCACAAGCAATGGAACCACTCTGCCATCAAGTTGGCTACCAGTTGCTGGTAGTCTCCAGCGATGAAGATCCGCAATTGGAAACCACAGGAATTGAGCATCTGCTTGCCCGTCAGGTAGACGGCCTGATGATTGTTCCTTGTTCAACCGATGCAGAATTTTACAACCAATGGAGTGAACGTTTACCGTTGGTGTTAGTTGACCGACGCATTGCCAATTCCACGCTGCCATTTGTGGTAACGGATGCAGAAAATGCAGTCACAACAACCGTATTGGATGCACTCTCGTCAGGTGCCAAGGAAGCTTATTATTTTGGCGGGCAACCCAATTTCTCACCCAGCATTGACCGGTTAAATGGCTTTCGAATGGCGTTGGCCAAGGCCGGATTGGAAGAGCAGCCCGGCTGGATACGTGCACGTGACTATCGCCGCAGCAGCGGCTATACCTTGATGCATGAATGCTATCAGGAACTGGGGCGTTATCCCCAGTTACTGTTCACCGGGTCAATCACTTTGCTTGAAGGGGCATTGTCCTACATTAGCGAACATCGCCACTTTGCCTGCGCCCCAAAGCGAATCATCACATTTGACGATCACAATTTACTCGATTGTCTTCCTATGTCGATTGATGCCATCCAGCAAAACAGTAATGAACTTGCACGTGCGGGCATTGAATCGATACAAGCTTTGATTGAGCGAAAGAAGCCGGAAAATGTCTGGATTCCCGCAATCATTAACTGGCGAACACGGAAAACCAGCAACCCAGGCATCGGCCAGGCAGAAGCAAAATAGAAAAGCGGCGTTGTTATCACACAGCGCCGCTTTTAGTTTCTCTGCCACATCTCCTGAAAACAATGTTCACAGGATATTTCGGCAATCAACCGAGCAACAATGCCTCGACGTAACGCCCTACCCCTTCTTCCACAGACAACATCGGTGCGGTATAGCCGGCAGCACGCAGACGAGCCAGATCGGCCTGGGTAAAGCTCTGATATTTGCCCTTGAGCGCTTCTGGAAACGGGGTGTATTCAAGCAAGCCTTGCGCCACCATCTCATCCAGATTCAATGACGCCTTGCCTTCATGTTTCCGGCAAGCGTTGACAGCGGCGACAGCCACATCGTTGAACGGCTGGGCCCGACCGGAACCCACGTTGAAAATGCCGCAGACCTGCGGATGATCGAGGAACCACAGGTTAACCTTGACCACGTCCTCCACTGAGACGAAATCGCGCATCTGCCCACCATTCGGGTAGCCATCCGCACCTTCAAACAGTTTGACTTTGCCCGTTTCGCGATACTGGTTGAAATGGTGGAATGCTACCGAAGCCATGCGTCCCTTGTGCCATTCACGCGGGCCATACACGTTGAAATAACGGAATCCTGCCACCGGGGCGGTCAAAGTATCCCAGCGCTGACGCAGCACCTGATCGAACAACAGTTTGGAATAACCATACACATTGAGCGGACCTTCGCATTCCGGCTCTTCGCGAAAACCGTTCTTGCCCGGCCCGTAGGTCGCAGCACTCGATGCATACAGGAAAGGAATTTCCTCGGCCTGGCAGAATTCAAACAGCAGCGAGGTGTACTGATAGTTGTTGTCCATCATGTACTTGCCGTTGTGCTCCATCGTGTCAGAGCACGCGCCTTGGTGCAGGATGGCGGTAATCTCGCCATCCCAGTGCCCACCAACCACTTCGGCCAGGAATTCTTCCTTGTCGACATAATGGGCGATCTGGCAATCGGCCAGATTGCGAAACTTGTCCCCGCGCGTGAGGTTATCGACTGCGATGATGTCGGTCTCGCCGCGTGCATTCAGCGCCTTGACGAGGTTGGATCCGATAAAGCCGGCTGCGCCGGTGACTACGATTGTCATGATGTGTCCTCAGTTGATGCGCCAATCAATCGGTGCATAGCCATGTTGTTGCAGATAAGTATTGGCTGCAGAAAAGTGTCCGTTGCCCAAAAAACCGCGATAAGCCGACAAAGGAGAAGGATGCGCGGACTGCAGTACGCAATGCCGGGTGGTATCGATCAAGGCCGCCTTCTTTTGGGCATGTGCTCCCCAAAGCATAAAAACAATATGCTGTTGCTCGCGAGCCAAGCTGGCAATCAAACCATCGGTAAAAGGCTCCCAGCCCTGTTTCGCATGCGAGCCCGCGTGATCAGCGCGAACAGTCAGCGAGGTATTCAATAAGAGCACGCCCTGCTCAGCCCAATCGCTCAGACAACCATGTTGCGGCGGCGTAATTCCCAGATCGCGGGCGATTTCCTTGAAAATATTGGTCAACGATGGGGGTTTGCGCACACCGAGAGGCACGGAAAAACTCAAGCCATGCGCTTCGCCTGCGCCGTGATAAGGATCTTGCCCAACAATAACCACACGTACATTTTGTGGGCACGTTGCAGCCAACGCAGCGAACCAGTTTTCTTGTGCAGGATAAATAATTTTCCCTGCTGCCCGCTCCTGCTCCAGAAATACTGTCAACCTTAGCCAGTCGGGTTGGGAGAATACCTGGGGAACCAACACTCGCCAATTCTCTGGCACACTTTGCGTCAACCAGTTCATGCGAGCGTTCCCCGTTCTTGCTGGATCGCGCGCCGATGAAAGCGAAATACCGTGCGCTCCCACCAATCACGCAAATTTTCATCTTTAATGATGAGTTGTGCATCTACACGCCAAATTTCCCCCGCTTGCTCACAGGCTGTAATCGTAGCGGGTAATTGCAATAGAAACGGTAACGCATCCGAT
>JARLJJ010000184.1 GCA_031291275.1 Formivibrio sp. | reverse complement strand
ACGCAGTTGTCAGTGACTCTGCCGAGTCCTGGTGGGTTGGCAGCAGACGCTTATTCGGTCTGTGTCGACTTTCTTGCTGGCACTGCAGGAACGTATGTCAGTGCTGGCAGTGGTCAATTGTTTGTTGTGAGTGCCACCTCGTTCAGTCCATTGACAGTGCTGAGTGGAGCAGCTGGTGCTTCCACATCAGTGACGATCACTGGTCTGGGATTGGATGCCGCGAACAGCATTCGTGATGTGATGTTTGCGATTGGGACGAGTTGTGCCAGTCCCACTGTGAGTGCCCAGTCTTACGCCAATGTGGGTGGCAGTGGCAGTACCAAGTTGTCAGTTGCACTGCCGAGTCCTGGCGGATTGGCAGCTGCTTCTTACTCTGTGTGTGTTGACATCACAGCGGGAACGGTGGGGTCGTACACAAGTGTGGGGAGTGGCCAAGTGTTTGTTGCGAGTGTGACTTCGTTCAGTCCGTTGACAGTGTTGAGTGGAGCGGCTGGTGCTTCCACATCAGTCACAATCACTGGTCTGGGATTGGATGCCACGAACAGTATCCGAGCAGTGAAGTTCTCAGTGGGAACGAGTTGTGCCAGTCCCACTGTGAGTGCGCAATCCTTTGCAAATGTTGGTGGCAGTGGGAACACCCAGTTGTCAGTTGCATTGCCTACAGGCACTGGACTGTCAGCTGCCACTTACTCTGTCTGTGTCGACCTTCTTGCAGGCACTGCCGGCACATATGTGAATGCTGGCAGTGGTGAGTTGTTTGTTGGTTCGGTGACATCGTTCAGTCCACTGACAGTGCTGAGTGGAGCAGCTGGTGCTTCTACATCTGTGACGATCACTGGTTTGGGACTGGATGCCACGAACAGTATCCGTGCCATCAAGTTTGCAGTGGGAACGAGTTGCGCCAGTCCCACTGTGACTGCTCAGTCATACGCCAATGTGGGTGGCAGTGGAAATACACAGATGTCTGTGACTCTGCCGAGTCCTGGTGGACTGGGAGCAGATGCCTACTCGGTCTGTGTCGACTTTCTTGCTGGCACTGCAGGAACGTATGTCAGTGCTGGCAGTGGTCAGTTGTTTGTTGTGAGTGTCACCTCGTTCAGTCCACTGACAGTGCTGAGTGGAGCAGCTGGTGCTTCTACATCTTTGACGATCACTGGTCTGGGATTGGATGCCGTGAACAGCATTCGT
>JARLJJ010000183.1 GCA_031291275.1 Formivibrio sp. | reverse complement strand
CCCACCTCGTAGTGCTGTCCCGGTCAACCAAAGGTGTGGTATAAGCTGTTTCACCCACCGCACCCGGTTCGCTTTCGGTCATGGCGGCGACCATTCCAACTATGTTTCCCGGGATTGAACCAGAATTGATTTGGCAGGGCAAACCTTTCGTTGGACACTGGCGTTGGCCCTCGGCATGAAACTTTGCCAATTCATTTTCATCGCAGTGCTTGTTACGCTGCTCTTCGGCGGCGCATCCCAGGCGATGACCGTTGCCCCAAACCGCCGGACGCCGGAGAAGGGCAGTACGGCTTACCCCTACGATGGTGTCGGCAATTTAAAATCCATCCTCTACCCGCAATTGTCCATCTTCTTTGGCCGGCGCAGCCTCGGGTTGTCCAGCAGCATGGTGAACGTGGGTTTCGACGCCATCGGGCAATTGACCGCGTGGAGCGCGGCGGAAAGCGGCGGTGCATTGCGGCAAAATGAGCAACTCGCCTACGGCTTCGACGCGGCGCACAACCTGCACACGCGCACCAACGGGGCGCAGGCGCAGACGTTCACGACGGACGCGGCCAATCAGCTCAACACGGTGGCGCGTACGGGCACGCTCACGCTGAGCGGGTCGACGCCGGCCCCGGCGGCCAGCATCACGGTCAACGGCCAAGCCGCACAGATTTACGGGGATTTCACGTGTGCCGCAACGAACCTGATGCTGGCAAACGGTGTGAACAGCTTTACGAACGTGGGGCTGAACTTGTACGGCGTGCGGACCACGAACCTGTTGACCGTGAATTTGCCGCTGAGCGTGGCGCTGTTGTATGACAGCAACGGGAATCTGACCAACGACGGAACGCGGAGCTTCGCCTACGATTGGGAGAATCAGTTGACGAACGTTTATGTGCCCGGCCAATGGCGGAGTGATTTCGTTTATGACGGATTGAATCGGCGGCGCATCGAGCGGGATTATCTGTGGCAGAACAGCGCATGGGCCATGACGAACGAGGCGCGTCTCGTGTACGACGGGTACGAATTGCTCCAAGAGCGGGACACGAACGGCAAAGTATTGGTGACGTACACGCGAGGGCTTGACGCCAGCGGTTCGCTCCAAGGGGCGGGTGGCATCGGTGGGCTACTGGCCAGAACCGATACGAACGGTTCGACGTCTTACCATGCGGATGGAGCGGGGAACATTACCGCGTTGATGGACGGGGAGGAGATTATCGCGGCCAGGTATCTCTATAACCCCTTTGGGAAACTCATCGCCCAATGGGGTCCCATGGCTCCGGTCAACGCGATGCGGTTTTCCTCGATGCCTTATTATAGCAGTCCGCAAATTTATGGCTATTGGGGTCGATTCTACGACCCGAATTTGCAACGGTGGCTAAATCAAGACCCCATCGGCGAACGCGGCGGGTTGAACCTCTACGGGATGGTCGGGAACAATCCCATCAACTACGTTGACCCACTAGGACTGCTGGATCATTACTATTCGAGCGGCAGTTTCCTGCAACCATCCGGCCCGGTCCCCTACTTGGAAGGCGATTCATGGTATGGCCAATTAGGGTCTTCCATATACAACACTATTCCGTTTGCGGCTAATGCCCTGACCAAAATCAATCCCTTTACCGACGTTGGGACTGGTGAAGGTGCCGCGAGCGGCAATGGAGACTATCTAGGAATGGCGATGGCCGGAGCCTTAGATTTAGCAGGGATGATGCCTGGAGAGGGGCAGGCAACAAGATGTGTAAGTGGACGGACAAAGGACCTGAAAAATCTTCAAGCGGGAGAGCGTTCATTGCTCGATAGGTTGTCGCCAGATTTAGGAAGTCCTAAAGCAAACTGGAAGCGAAATGCAGGAGTGCTTCGAGAAGAGATGAATCGTGGTTTGCCAATTCGTGATGCTTCAATAGGTGATACCTCAGGGCTATTCTTGAACGCGGAGAGAAATCTTCTTGAATCTAGGGGCTGGACGTTTAATAAGAATACCGGTTATTGGATGCCTCCAACAAAATAGCTATGACTACCGAACGCATTAACGACAGAACGGCGTTGCGCTTTGCAGAGGAAGTCAAGAGTCACTTTGGCTATCTCAAATCTGTTGGTTTTCGTTGTGTTCGCGCCGATGCAACTTTTGTCCAATTTGAATCGCCAAAAATTCGTATCAATGTTTATCACGGTCGTCAGTCTTTTGAAATCGGGCTTGAGATTGAGTCTGTGTTGACGCCTGCGGATATTTATTCCTTTTCCGAAATTCTTAGTCTGGTTGACTCCAAACTGGCTGATGACTACAAGAAATATGCGACCCATACTGCCGCAGGGGTTGCCGCAGGAGTTAGCCAATTGGCTGGGCTCTTTCAGCAATGCATTTCTGCTGATGTTTTAAGTGATGACCAGATTTTCCTTCGTCTCGAATTACAGAAGAAAAAACTGGCTGCAAAATACGCCCTTGAGGTTGAATTGCGTCAAGCCCGTAGAAGGGCAGAAACTGCTTGGCAGGAAAAAGATTATGTTACTGTTGTGAGCACGCTTAAACCATTGCGTTCTGCGTTAACAACGGTTGAGGTGGGTAAATTGGAATTTGCTAAAAAGCAGTGCAAACAATAAACGTGAAATTGCCTCACCGTCTCTAAATGAACCCTACACGCCAACCATAGCACGCGGGATGCCAAGGTATTTCGGACGCTGGAAAAGCTTCTCGGTTATGAACGCGACGCAACGACGCAAAGTTTGCATACTCAAACTAAACCGCCAAACACCCTGCCCACCTCGTAGTGCTGTCCCGGTCAACCAAAGGTGTGGTATAAGCTGTTTCACCCACCGCACCCGGTTCGCTTTCGGTCATGGCGGCGACCATTCCAACTATGTTTCCCGGGATT
>JARLJJ010000182.1 GCA_031291275.1 Formivibrio sp. | reverse complement strand
GTCACAAAGCGGTGGGCATGTGCGCTCACATCATACACAAATATTACGAAAGCCTACGGCCCCCGGGCCGGGGGGGTTGGCTGCAGCCTGCAACTGTGCAACAATCATTCCCTACCTCACGAAGGAGTTGTCGGGACCGCAGGAGACGCATGGCCAGAAGCAAGGATCGCTCGTAAGATCAGTCCACAGGCATTTGGGTTGCCAGTTGGAGCCGCCAGTGGCGTGATAGAAGTCGATGAGTGCGGCCACCTCCTCAGGAGGCAATGCGAAGGATACTGACAGCAGGGTGGCCAACCATGAAGCAAACACGAGGACCAAGGATAAACGTGTATGACAGAAGGCAGGGGGAACGCGCGGAGGCGGCAGAGCGGCGCGGGGGGTGCGCGCAAGAAAGCAGGCCCTTTTCATGCTGACGTCACCGACTGTTGAGGGCGCCGCGGTCATGTGGATGTACAATACTGTATGCGCAGCAGAATCTGATGTCAATGCCATTTTAATACGTGTGCGCCGTGAGTAGATGGGCGTATGTGTGTGCACATTGTGTGAGCATATAAACAACTTCCAGCAGTATTGCAACACAGTGAACACACTATTGCTCCTCCCGACACCGCCTTGTCATCTTCACCGTGCCATACTGCCTGTCATCCAGGAGGCTTAGGGTACAAGAGGTAAGTGGCCAAGTTGGCCATCTCCCCTTGTCCCAAGCGCGTTCTCTACTACATGGAAGCATGAAGAGCCTGAGGATGGCAAACAGAATCATGCCAGTGATCGCACCACACTGTCACACGCACGCACACACACACACACACACACACACACACGCGCGCACGCCCCCGCGTGATGAAGGCTGCCAGTGGCAGGTCCAGGGAAGTCGCAATCATACGAGAAACACATGGAATCGGCATTGTTCCGCAAGTACATGCAGTGCACAGCCGTAACTTTCAAATTGCCCCATCAGAAGATTGTAAAGAGAACGGATCATGGTCGTACATTACAAGAACTGCTCACAAACAACTGAATACTATCTGAGATAATCATGATCACTTCCCCCCCCCCCCCCCCACTGGCAGACGCTCACTGTGGTGCAACATTGTTGGCTCTGCCCACGCGGTACACCCGCGCGTGCATGCGAACCTCCGAGTCAGCCTTGGGCGCATAGGCGGTCATGAATGCGTCCTGGGCCACCCCTTGCGCTTTGGAACCCCGCACCGCATCTTGAATCAGGGCCCGGGGAGGCTGCAGCACCTTTCGCAGTTGTGCCTGCACACGCGAGAGAGGAAAACACACCACAACAATTCTTCAAATTTCCCTAAGCAACAGCACAGTGGTGTGTGCATGGGCAGGTACGTACCCCAGCAGAGTAAATGGCGGCGCACAGCACCACGCACAGCAGGGCCAGCCACAGGGCGTGCAGCACTGTCATTGTCCTCGGCTGCGCGTGTCCGCTGGACTGCAGCAGCATCAACACATGCAGGGACAGCAGCACCATCTGCAGAGAGCGCAGTTGCATCTGCCTCTTTGTCGGTTTCCACGTAATAGCCAGCGCCCACACACACACAGTGGAGGACAGAGCAAGCACAGAGGCCAGGAAGGAGTCCTTCACTTCCTTTGCAATCCAGATGAGGCCGAGCTTCCGCCCCAGCAGCACGGCGTCAAACAGAAACCTGTGCGCACACATTGGCAATTGTACCACAACCTTATACTCAATAAGAAAGGAAGCAAACAAGGCAGCGATGCCGCACCTGGATCCCTGAGCCTTGTAACCCACAGTCGCAAGTTTGACGATTGGGTTCATGGCATGTCGGCCTCCCCTTGCCAACCAAAGCACACCAAGTATCACAGCAATAGTGCATGCGCTGTGCCACAATCACCCAAAAGAACACATCAGAGACAATGGCATGGAAATGCCTGTAGCAATATCTCAACAGCGCGAAACGGCAGCACCCAACACTCACCCGTAGATGGCAAGGATGCCAACGTTTCTCCCATTCCACCCTTCAGTCACCGCCGCACGGATGACAGACACCATCACCGCCCACTGCATCAGCATCACTGCCGCACCAAACCGCATCCACCAACTGTGACGTGACCGCCGACCTGGAGGGCCAGGAGGGGTAGCACAACACGCCACGATAACAACTACAGGAGAGGGAGCGACTTAGTGGGAAATGGACACACCTGAAGCAAGGCCCCACACAATGCGGGACAGGGGAACGGACACCGCTGCAGCGACTGCCGCAAGGGGGATTGCTAGCAGCACGACCCCCAACTGGGCCCAGTACACCGAG
>JARLJJ010000181.1 GCA_031291275.1 Formivibrio sp. | reverse complement strand
GTGGCTGTTCCAGCGCGACGGTGGCGCAGGACATTGTGAACTGGACGCCCGCACTGCAGAGCGCCGTGGCCACCGTGGACTCGACCGCATCGCTGCTGGCGCCGGCAGATGCGCCGATATTTGCTGCCGCGACGACCGGCTTCGACGCGGCCTCGACCGCACTGGTGAGCCAGGCAAAGGCATACCTGGCCAATCCCTCGGCCAGCCTTCTGGCGCAACTGCAAAGCCAGGTTGTGATCTTTCAGCAGCAGGTGAATGCTTCTCTCATGCTGGCAGCAAGGATCGTAAACTCAGCAAGCCAGCAGCATGCCTTGACGTCCCTTCAGGCTGTGGCAGCCATTGTGACTGCGATTCTGGCCCTGGTGCAATCGGTCTCAAGCAAGGCAGTGGTGGCGCAGATGGCCTCGCAATCGACCATCAAGCTGGCGGTTGTGCGGCCTTATATGGACAGCTCCGAGGCAGTGAGAATTGTGGCCAACCACTATGGCGAACCGGTGGACATGGCACAGGTTCAGGTGGCGCAGGTGGAGCAGAGCGAGATGCGGGCTGGGTTCTAGAAACAGGTGCAGAAAGTACGGGCCGCTCAAGAGTGGAGCGGCCCGCCAGGCCAAAAAGGAGAAGTGGTAGTCTTTCCCTGTTCGGTGCAGGGTAGGTCTCAGTACCAGCGGGGGATATGGCTTCGAAAATCAGAAGTGAGCACATTGATTTCCTAAACTAGCAATGTTACTCTAGTGAGTAAATATAGTGACTTTGGTTACATTGGATTTTTTTCTTGCCTTTGGCGCGCTCATGCGGTAGAAAAAGGGTCCGATACTTTATTTGAATTCGTCGAATCCCTATGTCCGTTAGCTGAGTCTAAGACAGTTGAGGGTTCGACGGAAATGAACGTGCTGGCGTTCCGTCTCGTATTTGGGAATACGGGAGATCGTGCTCAGGGTACGATGGGTTAACCAGATTGAGTCGTTGTTGCTGAATGGCTCGGGAGGAAGGCAACGAAAATGGATATGGTTGTGGTTGTTCACCCCACATTGGAGGATTATTCGTCCCAAGTTCACGAGATGGCAACGAAATGCGGATATGAGACGTGGCTTGATCTGTTCGAAGATCCAAACAAAAAGATGAACGCAGATGATCGGGATGATTTTTCCTTCATTACAATGGCAGTCGGGGATCAATTGATCCACCGTGAGTTCATTAGCCCAGATCGATCTCCAGGAGGAGACGATGCGGATGGTTTGCAGGTTGAACCCGGGCTTAGCCCGGGTTCAATTGTTTTATCGGGGGTGACGATTGAATGCCCAAGACTATGCGGAACTCATTGATAGATTTCTTTCTTCGTTCCAGTATTTAGAGAATAAGCCTCACCGTCAATATCAGATCCAGATTCCCCCAGGGCAATCGCATTTGGAATTCTCTTGACAGCCGAAGTGCGGAAAAACTCCGGGTCCGTCGGTTTTCGACTCCATCTGGTGTTAATTTGCCTACACACTGCCCCCGAAATGGCAGTTTTCGGCATCACAAAATTGGATTATGTCTCCCAAATCAGTTTCGCAACCCGCGATCTATCGGTAAGAAATCCAAATGCGATTGCCCTG
>JARLJJ010000017.1 GCA_031291275.1 Formivibrio sp. | reverse complement strand
TTCCGCAACGAAGACCCGCAGCGAGGACAACGAAGGCGGCGCTTCCACCCTTTCGATCCTGCTGACCAACGATCGGCAACAGAGGACTCCAATGGCACCTCTCACAACAATTGGTTCCATGATCTGCAAGCGCAATCCGCAACCGCCAAAAACGATCGGCTCGGCATAAGCTCGAAATACAATGATGGGAGATTAAGGCTCAATTCGCTCAATTCTGCTGAATTATGATGGCAGCGACCAAAGCGGGAAAAGAGACCGGAACCCGGCGATCGGTTGGCAAAGCCAATGTGGATGCCGATCGAGGCCAGCTGCGGTGTGGTGCTATCCATGGGCTGCTTCTTCCTGTGCTCCGGTGTAGTCTTCACAGACTATCCCCGCGGGGCAAGCAGCCGGGTCCATCCCGTAAGCAGACATTCGCCACGACTTCGTTCAAACAAAAAAAGCCCCGGTCGATACCGGGGCTTTGAGTTTGCTGGAGAGAGATAGTTGGATAGATGGTTCGCGACCACCGGTCAGAAGTGGTAGTTCGCTCCGACCCGGATCGTATGGACCTGCTGGTTGACGTTGATTGGCAGATTGAATTTGACGCTGCCAGCTCCGACACCGGCAATCGCACCTGATGCCACTACCGGCATGCTCAAATCGGTCTTTCCGAAGTCGTAGTAGTCATATTCAAGCTTGGCCGACCAACCGGGCATAAACGCGTATTCGATGCCGGCACCCAAGACGCCACCGAAACGCGTATCGCTCACGGCGCCGTTCACAACACCGGATGCACCGAGGCCGCCGATGGTAAGGTTTTGACCCGCGGTGTAGCTGGAATCCGCCCACGCGCCGCCGCCCTTTACGTAAAGCAGACCGCGGTCGCCAACCGTGACCCCGACCCGGCCAGTTATGTCGCCGATCCATTTAACTTCGGCAGTACAATTGAGAACCAACAGACAGGCGGTGCTGCCCTTGATGCCCGACCAGCTGAAATCGCCTTCCACGCCATAAACCATCACGCCGGACTGCCAATTGTACCCGGCCTGGGCGCCACCCATAAAACCATTCATCTGGGTCTGCCCAACAGGCAAGTTAAAGCCGACACCGGCGCTCGGCAGGAAGCCGTTGATTAGCGCACCAACATTAGACGTTGCTTCAGCGGTACCCCAGCCGGCGCCGACATGGCCGCCGACGTAGAAGCCAGTCCAATTGTATGCAGGCGACACGGGAACGGGAGGTGCCTTGACTGAAAAATCGGCAGCAAACGCGGCCTCCGCAAACGATAGGGCGCTCAGCGCGACGGTTGCAATTGCGATTTTCTGAATTCGATTCATAGCACAGTTCCCCGTTTGAAATTATCATTCAGGACACAGAAGAGTGTTCCTTCCTGTTCTTATAGGGAGAAGCGCAACTGCAACCGTGACATTTCTGGCGGAGGTTTCAGGAATGTCTCTGGGCAAGGCATCGAATGGAACGAATGACGTCATCAATTGTCCGCTCTGCGACTCTTGTCGGCCTGCTCGCCGACCCAATAAAACAATTCGAGGCAGCGCGCCGTGATACTATTTTGATTTAGATCAATGATGCGATGTGCAATGTCGATAGGATGTTGGTCTTTTGAAATGTATTCATTCTCGTTGTTCATTGATGATGTCTCATTACTGGTACGTGGCATTTCGTCAGCCTAATGATGTGCCTGGGGTCTACGTCCGAAACTCAAAAACATTTGTAACGGAAACCGAAGCAAAGAAATTTGCGCGGGAACGGTTGGAAGAAGGGTGCGATGTGAGCGCCGGTACGATCAATCCTTTTCGTCCGAAAAAGACGGTTGGTCTGGCGCAAATTGCTAGTTGGTTGGAAGCTCCCGATTTCGGTTCAACGGTCAGCGGCGCAATCAAGAAAACCTAGTGACGGTGGTCGTGTCGGGAAAGCTGCAATACTACATCGAGATGGAAGCACGGTATCGGAAGCAAGCCGACACTGAACCTGACACTCGAGAAAAGCACCTCGCGTCCGCTGACGCGTGGCGACGGTTGTCAGATACGGCAAGCCTGTTTTCCGCCAAGCAAAGCGAAACGAGGGAAGCGCTGGCTTCGATCACAAAGCAAAAAGGCGATGGCGGTTTATCGCGGCTATGACAAGGTGAAGGAATGGGTCCGCTTGCGGCCGAATCAAAGCCGAAATAGCGGCCCATTATGAAGCGGCCGAGGTCTGGAAAGGGCAACCGAGCCGGACACCCCCGGTTTCGATAGCCGGTTCACATTGGAAACTAGCCGTACGGCACTTGATCGCGTCGCGTTTTCGAGGTCAACTTCAAGCGCTGCAAGCATGGAAGGGACAAAAAAATGATCAGAGGCATATTACTGGCTGCGTTGATCGCTACATTTGCCGGTGGCGCGGCCTTCGCGCAGG